>JADJPF010000013.1 GCA_016713405.1 Blastocatellia bacterium | reverse complement strand
GTTTTTCTGAAGGAAAAAAAGAAAAGGTGTAAAATACTAGCCCAAAAAGAAAGGCTAGAAAATGCTGATAGGAAATCCCTTGCCGTTTGTAGAAGAATATATTGAAGAATTAAATCGAGTGCTAAAAGAGTATGATAAAGAAGCAGGATTAACAGCAATACAAAGGGGATGGCTAAAGTTTTGCATAATGGGAATAATAGTAAGTAATAGTATCAATTGGGCAAAATTTGAAAAAGTAGGAATGAAAGGGTACTCAAAGGCAGCATTAAGTTGGATGTTTAGAAAAGCAACAATAAGGTGGGAAAACCTATTGTATGTAAGCGTAAAAATGATAATCAAAAAATATGGAATACAAGAAGGAGTGTTAGTAGCAGATGACTCAGATAGAGCAAGATCAAAATCAACAAAAAGAATATATGGAGTATATAAACAAAAGGATAAAACAAGCCAAGGGTATGTGATGGGACAAACAATAGTGTTGCTATTATTAGTAAGCGAAAAAATAACAATACCAGTGGGATTTAGTTTTTATAGGCCAGACCCAGTATTAAGAGAATGGGAAAAGAAAGAAAAAGAATTAATAAAGAAAAGCGTAGCTAAAGTATTAAGGCCAACTAAACCAAAAAGACAAGCTGAGTATCCAACAAAGCAAGAAATAGTAATAAAACTGTTAAAAGAATTTAATAAAAATCACAGTGAGATAAAAGTAATAGTAATAGTAGCAGATGCATTATATGGAACGGATGATTTTATACAAGAAGCAAGTAAAGAATTTAACAAAGTGCAAGTAATTAGCCAAATACGTAGCAACCAAATTGTAGAATTTAGAAATAAAGAACTAAATGTAGAGCAATATTTTAATATCAATTTAGCCATAGTAAAAACTATTAGAGTAAGAGGAGCAAAGCAAATAGATGCATTAGTTAGTAGTGCAAGACTGTACTTAAAAGCACATAAAAAGAAACGCTTTATCATAGCAATAAAATATCAAGGAGAAGAAAATTACAGATATTTGGTAGCAAGTGATATGAGTTGGAGAACCATTGATATCATTGAAGCATATACATTAAGATGGTTAGTAGAGGTTTTCTTTGAGGACTGGAAAATGTATGAAGGATGGGGTCAATTGACCAAACAACCTGACTATGATGGATCAAGCCGTGGCCTGATCTTGAGTCTGTTACTTGATCATTGCCTGTTTTTTCATCCATCTCAACTTGCCCGCTTTGAAAACAACCTGCCCGCTTTTACAGTGGGCAGCCTACTCAGTAAGATCCAGATGGATTCTTTACTTTCTGTTATTGAAGATATTGTGCTTGATCATAATCCTATTCAAAAACTCAACATCCTTTCTCAATCCATTGAATCTCTTTTTTCTCTTAATCTTTCTAAAAAACATTTAGTTGGTAAAGATATTTCTAACTTCCATCCTTCTGCTTCTTTAGCTTATCGCGCCAATCTTGCTACTTCTGTCCCTTTGGCTGCTTAAAAACTTGATCATCGAGATTTTTAAAATTTTTTTTTAAAAATAAAAATTTAGAATTATTTCCATTAATCCCTCAATTTTACCTATCTAAAAAAAAAAACAAAAAGAAATTTTCTCTAAATTAGATATACAAATTCCTTCTCTCCTTACCTAGTTACCATATTTCTCCAGATTTTAGGTAATACTCAAAACAATACCAAACCTCGCATAGCATTGCTTTTTTCTACTGACATCTTTATGTCTGCTATTGATGTTTATCGTTTCTACAAAACTCGCTTCCAAATTGAATTTATTTTTCGTGATGCAAAACAGTTTACTGGTCTATTGGATTGTCAGGCTCACGATAAACAGGCTCTCAATTTTCACTTCAATTCATCTTTATCTTCTCTCAACCTTGCTAAAATTGATTCTTGGCTACATCGTGACATTAGTAAGCCTTTTGTTTTCTCTTTGGCTACTTACAAGCAGCTTGCTTTTTAATCATCATTTCCTTGATTTTATTTTTTCTAACTTAGATCTTGACATGACTTCTATTAAAAATCATCCCAACTATCAAAACATTATTTCTTATGCTTCTATTGCTGCTTAATTGTGTCCGAAGTATTGCTTCTAAAAAACATGTCTACTAGACCTCTTGCTCGCCTTGACCCTTCTCCTTCCTTATTTTCTCGCGCTAGACTTTTATCGAATTTAGGACAAGATTTTTAATTTTTGATCAAAGATACTTTTCTAGTTATCAGACGTGCGACAATTATTTCTAATTACAACACATATAGCTAAAATATTGATAAAGTAAGATTTAGAGAGATGAAACTTTTTTGTGCAAAATGCTATAAACTACTTATAGAGAAAAAGTTAGCCTAATTTATCACATTTTTTCCACAAACTTTTCCACAGGCTTTGTGGAAAAGAAGAAGTAAATTTTTAATTTTTTTCTTGTGAGTCTTCTGTTAATATTTCCGTGCTACAAGAAACATTAAAAAATTAATCTGCTAGTTTAATTTTCAAGGAGACGCTTAATGCTACCCAAAGATCTAACCCCTGCGGTTATAGAAAAGCTAAAAACAACCGCCGAAACCTATCCAGCAGGTTCAGTTCCAGACAATTTTGATCCATTAAAATTTTCTTTTCGTTCAAATACAGGTTTTATAGTTAATCTTACCTTAGATAAACGAAGTAAAAGCCCTTATTGGTTACTTAGTATGTCTTATCCTAGCAGACCGCCAACAGATGATGAAGCAAAAGATACAGTAGCGGCTTTTTTTGGTATTGATGGAACGCAGAAAGCAGGAAAACTTATAATGCCAGCAGGCAGTAACCCAAACATAGTTTATTACAGATTGCCAGCTTCATAGAAAATTGAGGCTTTTAAGGCTCTAGTCAAAACTAATTTTGTTGCTGGAGCCTATCAAATTTACGCCATTGAAAAACTATCAATCCCCATAGGGCTGTAATTAGAACAGCCAAAAGACCTGTAAAAAATGTAGTTTGAGCAGGTGAAAATTTCCAAACATCTAAAGCACATCCTATTGCTCCAATAGAAAGAGTCATTGAAAGAGTAAGAAAAGCGTGTTCTAAAGCAAAAAGTCGTCCTCTTATTTCATCATCAGTAAATTTTTGAAGAAGTGTTGTACTAATTACCCAAAGAAAACTTCCACAAGCAGCAACACTTAAAATTGAAATAGCAGCAAACCAAATATTAAGCGATACTGCCCAAAAACTAAAAAATATTCCTCTCAGTGCAAAAGCTATTAAAGTAAGGTTTAGTGCATTTCTAGTGCTAGCCCGAGATAAATGTCCTGTTAAAGCTGCACCTATCACTGCTCCTAAACCATGAACACCATAAAGAATACCAACAGAAACTGATCCGTCTTTTCCAATAGAAAAGATTTGTTGCCCATAAACTACTGATAATAAAAAAACTCCCCCACCAGTTAAACAAATACCACTTTTAATTAACATAACTGCTAAAACCTTTGGCCTAGCTTGTAAATAAGGCACAACAGCTAAAAAACTAGTGTCTTTATTTTGCTTTGTTTCTTGATTATCAGACGGTCGTTTTGCTTCTACATTTAATCTAAGTAAAATACCTGCCGAGAGTAAAAAAGTAGCAGAATCAACAAGGAAAGCAATTTGATTACCAAAAAAGTCAGAGATTATTCCACCTAATGCACCGCCTAGGGCTAAAATGATTGACCATGTTACACCTGTTAACGCATTAGCTTGTATTAATTCTTCGCCTTTTGCTAAGTTAGGCAATAGTGCGGATCTTGCAGGCTCAAAAAAAGCTGTTAAAGAAAATTGCATAGCAGAAAGCAAATAAAGCAACCAAAGCTGATCAGCTTTGTGAATAGTTAAAAGACCTAAAACCACCCCTGCACGGAGTAAGTCAGCCGTAATCATTATTTTACGACGGTCAAAACGGTCTGCTAAGGCACCAGAAAAAGGACTAAAAATTACTAGTGGCATCATTTGTAAAATAATTAGCAATCCTGAAGCTTGCGCACTACCTGAAAATTGCTTAATTATTTGGATTAAAGCTACAAAATTTAACCAGTCGCCTAGTTCGCTAACTATTTGAGCAAACCAAAGTTGTCTTACACGCTTATTGTTACGTAATAAATTAAGGTATCCGCCTGTATTTTCTGACATTTATAGTGATTGTCCATAAGAAATTTTAGCCAAACCTTGTCTATACTACTTGTTTGTCAATTTCGTTGCAAAGACTTCCTATTATCTTATTTTATTTTGGCACCTCGCCTTGAATTGGTTGGTCAACAATACCCAAATAACTTTCTATTTGTTGCTCCAAAAAATGCCCTACTTCTTTTGAAGCAAGATTACCTACTAGGTTTATTTCTCTTCCATTTTTTAATTTTGCCCGCAAGTCATAAAGGTAGCTTGGGTTAAATATTGTTCCTGTTCTTTTTCCCTGTCTAACATAAAGTTGAACTAAGTTTGATGCAGGCATATTACGATTACCAAGCCAAGGTATAGGTACATGTTTTATGCTTAAAGTTTTGTTTGTTAATACAATTGTTGTTTTATTTTTATAAGATGCTAAAAGGTAATAAGGGCCTAAAAGCCACCCTAAGCTAGGTAGTATTAAGAATATGAATGCTATAAACGATTCAAAAAATTTACCTGCATTTATATCTTCAATAAGAGACAAAAAAACAATCAACCACCAAAGAAGTATTGCAGGACTAGAAAGTATTATGGGGATTATTAAAGATTTCAATAGCTTTTTATCCTGCCAGCTTTGAATTAAATTTAGTTGGCCCTCATAACGTTCTACTGTTACGCTAGCTGGAGCAGTCATTGTTGTAGATGTTTCTTGCCAACGCACCAAGACACTACAACGAGAACAAGAGCCTGTATTTGGCTCAAAACAATCTGTTTTATGACACACTTCACAACGCTCTGGAGCGGATTCATATTTTATTTTTAATTGGGTTGGTTTTAACTCCATATTTTACTTTGGCATTTCCCCTTGTACAGGTTCATCAACAATACCTAAATAATTTTCTATTTGCTCTTCTAAAAAATGTCCTACTTCTTCAGAAATCAATCCTCCAATTAATTTAACATCTTTATCATTTTTTAATTTTGCTCTTAGTTCATAAAGATATGTAACTTCATCATTAACTGACCAACCTTTAGTTTGTTTTAAGTACAATTGAGTTAAGTCCGTAGTAGAAATAGTTCGTTTACCAGGCCAAGGTAACGGATGATGTTCAACATTTAAGCTTTTATGATCAACTAAAATAGTAGTGGTATTTTTATAAGTGGCTATTAGGTAATAGATGTATAAGAGACCTACTAAAGTATGTGGTAATAAAAAAAACAGCGTTAGTAGTGAAGAAAAATCACCATCATTCATAATACTATTAATAATATGTACTGGGATAAGTACCCAAAATAAGGCTAAAGCCCCATTCCAAATCAAGGTAAATGGAATCAAAAACTTTATTGTTTTACGATTATACCAACCTTGTACTAGTTTTAGTTGACTTTCATAACGCTCTACACTTACCCCTATTGGTACAACAATGTTGTTATTTACTGGCAAGCTATCTTGCCAACGCACCAAGACACCACAACGAGAACAAGAGCCTGTATTTGGGTCAAAACAATCTGCTTTATGACAAACTTCACACCGTGTTGGGGGAAACTGTGTTTTAATTTTTAGTTTCATAAAATCACTTTTAGTTAAAAAATAAGTTTTAAAGCTATAGAAAAGAGCCTATTTTTTAAGTATATTTCAAAATGGTAAACACAGCTTGCTTTTTTTGACCAGTCAGTCATAATTTCCTGACTCAAAAGCATCACCAAATAAAGTTAAAACCAAACTCTCATCTACCACAAAATAAAAGGATTATAGCTAGTATTAAATTTACTAGTCAAAAATTTTATGAGTTCACAACCTGAAGAAGAGTTAATTGTTTATAAAAGCTCAATGCGTATTCCCTATCGTTGGGCTGCTGGGTTAACAGCTAGTCAGTTTTATAGGCGTATTGCTCAGGAAAAGAAAATCTATGGGACACGTTGCCCTAAAACCCAAAAAGTGATGATTCCTCCTAGAAAAAACTCACAAAGTGAAGAAGATTGGGTAGAAGTTGGCCCAGGCGGTATAGTTAAATCTTTTACCATTGTTCGTTATCCTGTTCCTTCACTAAATCCTACAACTCCACCTGTAGTTTATGCCCTCATTCAACTAGATGGAGCAGATACCGCTTTTGTCCATCAGTTAAGCGAAGTGGAAATTGATAAAGTAAAAACTGGACTACGTGTTACAGCCCAGTTTGCTGAAAAAGCTACTGGTAACATTATGGATATTCAATATTTTAAGCCTGAGTAATTAAGGAGCTATCATGGATCGTGTTGCAATAGTTGGAGTTGCACAAACAAAATTTGCTGCACAAAAAATTGATCAAAACTATGCAGAAATAGCTTATGAGGTTGTAGAGTCCCTCTTTAATAAATTAGGTATTGACCATAAAGATGTTGACAATATTGTCACTGCTTCATCAGATTTTTGGGATGGCCGCACTATTTCCAG
Organism: Blastocatellia bacterium; assembly: GCA_016713405.1. Classification (NCBI taxonomy): domain Bacteria; kingdom Pseudomonadati; phylum Acidobacteriota; class Blastocatellia; species Blastocatellia bacterium. The sequence continues at coordinate 124,306 of JADJPF010000013.1, read as the reverse complement.
CATGTCAGTTCAAGATGCTGTTGGAGCATGGCTAAAATCAGAAACCAAAGTCTCTTCTGATGGCACTTTAGCTGTACTTTATGGAATGATGCGTATTTTAGCAGGCTCTTTTGGCACTACTTTAGTGCTAGCTCATTGTAAAAGCTCTGAAGGCCAGCAAACAATGATTGGAAATGCTGTATTTGACCCTATTTATCAACGTCAATTAGGCTTTGATTTAGTTGCAGCAGGAGCATTACAAGCCCGTGCCTATATGGAGCATTATCAAGTTGGCGAGTCAGATCTAGCCGCAGTAGTTGCAAAAAACCTAACTAATGCAACTCGTAACCCTAATGCACATCGTGCAATGTCAATTAGCGTTGAAGAAGCCCTTAAAGCTCAACTAGTTGCTGATCCTCTAAGAGAATATGATATTGCTCCAAATTCTGATGGAGCTTGTGCAATTTACTTGCTCGTGAAGATTTGGTATCTAAATTTACTGATAAACCTGTTTGGTTAAGTGGTGTAGGACATTACCAAGATAATTATTACTTAGGTGATCGTGATTTAACTACTTCTAGGTCATTAGAAAAAGCTGCTCAAAAAGCTTATTCTATGGCAGGAATCACCAACCCACGTAAAGAGTTAGATTTAGTAGAGCTTTATGACACTTTTAGCTATCAAGAACTTATGTGGACAGAACTGCTTGGACTAGCCGAACGTGGCAAAGGAGCAGAATTAATTCATAGTGGTGCTAGTCATTTAGGCGGTGAAATCCCCGTTAACCCTTCTGGCGGCGTATTAGGCGCACATGCAATGTTTGTTGCAGGGTTAGTTAGAGTAGCTGAAGCCGCGCTTCAACTTCGCGGCGAAGCTGGAGAATATCAAGTAGAAGGTGCGCGACGTGCTTTAGCACATGGAACTGTTGGCCCTTGTGGTCAAACTCATTGTGTTTGGGTGTTATCTAAAGACAAATAATTTATTTTAAGAGGATTTATGGGCCAAAGAGTTGCTGTTATTGCCAGTGGACAAACAAATCATTGTTCTAAACGCACAGATGTAAATATTCCTGAAATGATCCAAGAAGCGGTTGACCGTGCATTACTACAAGCCAATATCACACTAGATGATATCGATGCCGTAGTAATTGGTAATATGGAGCATTTTGAGGGCATCAACCTTTCTGATATGTGGGCATCAGAAGGGGCAGGATCAGTAATGAAACCAGCTATTAAAATTGCAACTGGTGGAACAACTGGCGCGTCTGTTGCTGCTTGTGCCTATTATCATTGTGCTTCAGGGATGTTTGACACTGTGTTAGCAATGGATGGGAAAAACTTTCTGAAAGTGACCCTACAGGTGGTATTATTACAGCGTTTGACCCAATTGTCGAACGGCCGACATTGGCTGGTGCTGTTGGTGGTTTAGCAATTGAAGCACTAGCTTATATGAAAACTTACAACGTTCCAGAAGAAGTCTTTGACCTTGTAGCTGTTCGCGCTCGTCAAAACGCTAGAAATAATCCTCATTCCCACTTAAAACTTGATTTAACTGTAGAACAAGTTAAAGAAACACCTTATATAGCTTATCCGATTCGCTATTTGCATATGTGTCCTGCCTCTGATGGGGCTTGTGCAGTAATTATGGCATCAGAAAAACGAGCAAAAGATTTATGTTCTCAGCCTGCTTGGATTGATGCTGTAGTTTCTCGTCATAACCATGCTTGGATTGGAGACATTTTCTTTAGCAAAGATAGCACTCTAGAAGCTGCTGCAATTGAAGCTTATCGTATTGCAGGTATAACTAAACCTTTAGAAGAATTAGATGTTATAGAACTTTATGACCCAGCTAGCTATACCCAAGTTTCTTGGCTTGAATATTTACAGCTATGTGAAATGGGCAAAGGTCGTTACCTGGTAGAAGAAGGAGTAACGGCAATGGGTGGAAGACTACCTGTTAACCCATCTGGAGGGGTAGTTTCTACTAATCCAATTGGAGCAACTGCTTTAATTCGTGTTGCTGAAGCAGCCCTTCAAATACAGGGCCGAGCCGATAAACGCCAAGTTGATGGTGTACGTCGTGCTTTAGCTACGGGGTTTGGTGGATCTTATTGGAATGAAGTTTTTGTTATGTCAGCTAAGTAAAATTAAGTATATTTAAGAGGTTTATAACTTATGCAATGGGATAGCAAAATTTATCAGGTAGTTGCTGAACAACCATATCCATTGCTATTTGCTACTGTTAGTGGTGCGCATTTATATGGCTTTCCTTCTCCTGATTCTGATTATGATTTAAGAGGGGTTCATATTTTACCTGTTAAAGAAGTAATAGATTTAGAACAACCTAGAGAAACTATTGAAATTTCGGAAGTTAGAGATGGTTTAGAAATTGATTTAGTAACTCATGACGTAAAAAAATTTTTTCTTTTGTTACTAAAGAAAAATGGCTATGTGTTAGAGCAACTTTACTCACCTTTAATTTTGCATACCAACGAAGCACACAAAGAATTAAAGGAAATCGCAAAAGGCTGTATTACTCGCTACCATAGTCATCATTATTTTGGTTTTGCTGAAACTGAATGGAGAATGTTTGAAAAAGAACCTCGTGTTAAAACCTTGCTTTATCTTTATCGGGTTTTACTAACAGGCATCAACCTAATGCAAACCGGAGAAGTAGAAGCCAATTTAATTAAGCTAAATGAGAAGTTTAATTTACCTGAAATCAATGATTTAATTGAGGTTAAGACCTCGGGAAAAGAAAAATCTATACTTTCAGAGTCAAACTTAGAATTTCATCGTCAACAATATCAATATTTGCGAGCAGAATTAAAAATTGCTGAGGAAAAAAGCCATCTGCCAGAAACATCAAGCTCTAGAACAGCATTAAATGATTTACTAGTGCGGCTACGTATGGCTAATTTATAAAGCTAAAAAGCTAAGGAGAATTAATTTAATGAGTACGCCAAAAGAAAAACCTCTATATATTTCTATTAAAACCGACTTACCTTATGCCTATTCTGCTGGTCGTGCGCTAAGTCGTTTTTTAGTTACGTTACGAGATGAAGCAAAAATTTTGGCAACTCGTTGTAGCAATTGTGCTTATGTTTTAGTTCCACCTCGCGCATTTTGTAACCAATGTCATAAGGCAACAACAGAATTTATTGAAGTTGGCCCAGGCGGAACATTAGAAACTTTTTCTGTAATTAACTTCCCTTTTATAGACCCTTTTACTGGCCAAGAACGCCCAGTTCCTTATGGTTATGGAATTATTAAGTTAGATGGTTGTAGCAATCTACTACCTCATTTTCTAGATATTAGCGATCATACTAAATTAGAAATAGGCCAAAGAGTTGAAGCAATTTTTGAAGAAAACCGTACAGGAGCATTAACAGATATTAAGCATTTTAAGGTCTTAATTTAATAAAAAACTAAGGTTGAAACTGCACTCTTAAGTAAATATCATTAATATTTAGCCTACAGTTAATGACAGGCAATTCTATTACATCATTTAAGTTAGTAAATGTTTGACTAGTCCAGTTATTATCATTTTTAGTAAACAAAGTAGAACTAATTTCATTTTGACTAATCAATAAATAATACCTAAGAGATTCTATTTGTTGGTATTCTCTAAATTTTGCATCTTGATCAAAACTTTCTGTGCTATCAGATAGTACTTCACCTATTAATGTAGGATTAATAAGGCTTTGCAATCCATTAATGTTAATAAATCTAGGGTTACAAGTGATTAAAAAGTCTGGGTATCTATAAATTTGGTTATGAGTTCTAGTTCTCATATTTTCAGTAAAAACTTCACAAGTTGTATTAATTAGCTGTGGATATAAACTAGATGTAATAGCACTAATAATACGTCCATGATTAGGGCTAGCTCCAACCATAGAAAAAATTTCACCATAAACATATTCATGTTTTATATTAGAGTTTTTTTCTATTTCAAAATATTCTTTAAGTGTATATTTTTTTATTGGGTTAGTAGACATTTTAATCCTAATTTTTTATTTATATTTTTTGGTATTATACATCTTAAAACGAAATATAAGACAAATATTTTTCCATCAAATAGTTAGTCAAAGTTTGACCCCTAAGGCTAACGTGTTGAGCATTTAGAACTTGAAAGCCGTGATGCTGAAAAAATGGTTTAGCCGTGATACTTACTTCTGCATAAAGTCTACTTATTTTAAGTAGTTTTGCTTGAGACTCAATATTTTTTATCATTAAAGTACCAACGCCTTTTCCTTGATAATCTTTATGTGAGTAAAAACAATCTATATGTCCGTTAGTTTCTAATTCACTAAATCCAAGGATTTTTTCATTGGTTTCAACAACATAAGTCATTCGGCTAATTAATCGTTCTTGCCATTTTTGTTTGTCTATTTGCAACGGGGCCCAGGCTCTGACTTGTTCTAATGAATAATCTTTAATATTAATATTGTGTACTGTGTTATAAAACAACTGCATTATTTCTTTTGTATCAGATAATTTATATGGTCTAATATACATTTTATTTTTTAACAATTAATCATTAATTATTTTCTATAATATTCTTAAAATTATGGGTTTTATCAATGAATATTTCTTTTGTGAGCAAGTAAGGCCAGAATTAATGGATCGTCTTTGGGCCAATGGTTGGCGGCATTTTGGCTCATATTTCTTTAGGTATGAAAAGCTTTACACAAGAAATGCTAAATATAATGTCATGCCTTTAAGAATTAACTTACAAAATTTCACTTATTCTAAAAGTCAAAAACGTATCTTAAAGAAAAACCAAGATTTACAAGTTATTATTCGAGATGCTTTTATTGACAGAGTAAAAGAAGATTTGTTTTTTGCTCATAGAAATAGATTTAAGGAAAACGTTCCTGATTCAATTTATACTTTTCTCTCTTACGATCCTGCAAATATTCCTTGTTGTACAAAAGAAATTTGCCTCTATCAAGATGAAAAGCTTTTAGCTGCAAGCTTTTTAGATGTAGGAAAATCATCAACCTCTAGTATTTACACTATTTTTGACCCAACAGAAATAAAAAGAAGTTTAGGAATTTATGTAATCTTACTAGCAGTTGACTATTCCTTAAAAGCTAACTGTCAATATTACTATCCTGGTTATGCTTACAAAGAACCTTCTCATTATGACTATAAAAAAAAGTTTGCCGCGCTAGAGTATTATCATTGGGATGATAAATGGCTATCACTTAGATCTATAAATGAATAAGAGGATTTTTCCTAAGATTTAATCTTTAAGCTATCAATAAAATCCTTATCCTTAGTTCCAGTATGACAAACCACACAAGATTGTTGGCCGCGTTCGGCTAAATCAGATATTAGAGCATAGGTTAAGCCATGATCAGTCCAACTAATTACTTTTAGCCCATCTATTACCTCACAATGAAAAGTTAATCCTTTAGAAATAATTTTTTCCCCTCCATCAGGCAATGCAACCGTATTTGCTGTAACAATTAGGCTAATAGGACGTTGCTGCATTTGATAAGAAATATAGGCTGCATAATCGTTCTTAAAACCAACTAACCGCGCTCCTTCTAGTTGATAAAGTTTTTCTTGGCCGGAACTTTCTTGATAATTTGGAAGTGTTAGGCTAAAAGAAACTTTTCCTAAAAACCAGGTTGAAACATCTTGAGCAGAATCAGACTTTATTTCTAAAGGTAATTTACCCTTTTGATGTCTAATATGTGTATTAACTGCCATTAATGCAAACTCTGAATGCTCATCAAAACTAGTAGAACTATTATAACTACTTAAATAAGTATAACTAGTCAGTAAAATAATCACTGTTGCAGCTACTGCAACAACAAGACGTTGGATGGAAGATTTAGAAGGAAAAGTCAATAAATTACTATTGGACAATAGCTTATCAATATTTTTATGTAATTTTGCAGAAGCTTGATAAGGTTTTGGGCAATCATCGAGAATTTTTTCAATAGAAGATTGTAAATTTGCAGAAGCTTGATAAAGAGGTTTAGAATGACGAATTTGGGTTAACCAATATTGTTGTTGGTCAAAAATTTGTTTGCAAGATATGCAATTTTGCAAATGTTTTTCTAATTGAAGCTTTTCCTGACTATCTAATTCATTATCTAAATACAATTGAAATTGGTTGGGGGCTTGCTGGCAAATGCTCATAACTTTACCCTAGTTTTTAAAATTTACTGCGCTGTTATTAGTGATTGTGAAAGTAAAAGTGTTAGTTGTGCGCGGGCCCTTGCAAGTCGTGACATCACTGTACCAGCAGGACAATCTAAAATTGTAGCAATTTGTTGATAACTAAAATTTTCCAAGTCCCGTAGTACTACAATTTCACGAAAATGTTCTGGTAGTTGTTCAATTGCTGCTTGTACCGTTTCTCGTTCGACTTTACGAACTAACAATGAATAAGGATCATGATGTTGGTCTAATAAAAAGTCTGATAGCTCATCCATTTTATTTGAATCAATATCAACAAAATGTGGCCGACTGCGTATATGACGTAGTTGATTACGCCAAATATTACGCATAATTGTAAAAAGCCAACTTTTTAAGTTGCTATCTGGCATTAGTTGTCCAAATGCCCGCATAGCACGCAAATAAGTCTCTTGCACTAAGTCTTCGGCTTCAGTTCGGTTACGAGTCAAGACCATAGCACAACCATAGAGTGCATCTAAATGTTCTAGTGCTGCTTGACGAAAATCCATATCTTGTTACCTAATGTATGATTGATCTTAAACTCAATAGCCCTAACTGTTTTCATAAAGGATAACACTTTGCTAAGAAATATATTCCAAATATATATTTTCTTAATACTATTTTAAGGCTGTTTTAACAAAACACTTCTATGAACTTAAAAAATACTAATCTTGATTAACTGTTTTTTTAGAAAAACAAGTTTTCCTAAAGGCAAAGACTTTATTGCAGCAGTAAGAACTGTAGTTCGTTTGGCTAAGAGTCGTGATGGTGTTTTAAGGGAAACTATTAATTTATCTTTTTAGGTTCGTAAATCTTCTTTTACTGAAATTTTGAGGAATAAACAAATAAGTTAGACTAGCACATTTTCGCTAGTCTAACTTATTTAAGTATTTAGAGAACTATAACGCGGTTTCCTCCGCCTATGGAAGCTTGTTGTTGTGCAGCACAAGCAACTTCTACTAATTCTTCAGGTGATGAGTTACGTGTAGGTGCGCTACTAGCAATACCAAAACTTACCGTAACCCATTGATCAGAATAAACATGAGAAATCGATAATGCTTCTACACAAACACGCAATCTTTCTGCCACTATTGTTGCTCCATCGACGGGAGTTTCTGGAAGTACAATAGCAAAACCTTCGCCAGGATAAGTGATTAGCTCATCTCCAGGCCGGTTTAATTCTGTGCTTAAGGTTTCTGCTACACGCTTAAAGCAATTTTCAGCCATTTCTTCGCCATAAGTTTCTAAATAAGAAGCAAAGTCATCAATTTTAGCAATAGCTAAAGAAATAAGACGACTATAACGAGATGCACGCCGCCATTCCTTTTTTAACATTTTGTTGGTTAAAAGCCGGCTAGAAATATCTGCTGAACTCTTTGATAATGCACCGGTTAAGCTTCCTGTCATACCTGGAGCTTTTGGATAAGCACCACTTAAACTTCCTGTTCGCCCTTTAATGGTTGGTGCAGCTTTAGCCCCTGTATTTGCTACAGCTTTATTATATGCACCTGTCTTAAAAGGAGATTGTGTTGATTGTGGAGAAAATTGGTTTGTAGTAGGAAGAGGGACTTTTTCCACGGTTGGCGCACTTACTCCACCTGTTAAAATACTTAATTTATAGCCTTCTGTAAGCATTTCACGAGCAAGTTCTTTATTTCCTTGAGTTTCATACATTCTGCCTAAGATTAAAAGCTGTTCAGCCGCTTTTTCTTTTAAGCCTCTTTCTAAATAACTATTTTTAAGCTTTACTCTTGCCTCCAAATATTCAGGGTAACTAACTACCATTTCTTCTAAAAGCTTAATTTGACTATCAATATATTCTGGATGGCTGTTTACCATACCATCTAAAAGGGCTGAAGTTCGTGTACTACTACGAGTAGGCTTTTTAGGCTCTTCTTTTGGTTGTGGAGTTTCTGCTTCGTTAGATGTAGTAAGTGGATTAAGTGTTTGAAGTAACGGATCTTTTGCAATTCCATCGTCAGTAGGTTCAGTTTCTTTTAAGTCAACCAACTGAGCTTTTGCTTCTTCTGCTGCACTAGGTTCTAAAGTTAGTAATTGTTGAAGTGCCATTGCTGCTTCTGCTTTGTTGCCTTGGCTTAGTGCAGCTTGAACAAATAATTTTAAGGTTGAAATTAAATTATTTGTTTTTTGTGTACTCATATAAATATAGCCTAACCTACGTAAAGCTTGCATATGAGTAGCATCTTGCTTAAGAATATCCGTTAGTATTTCTGTTGCAAGTCCCTCTTCTTTTATTTCAATTAAATGTTCTAAACAACGATCTATTACTGTAATGGCTGAATCTATATGTCCTGCGGTTAGGAAAAGATGTGAAACTTCAATTAACTTATGGTAATAAGACTTATCTGATTGATAAAGATATCCAAATGTAGCTTCTGCTTGTGTTAAATCTTTAGCTAACAAATAAATATTACCTAATAAATCCAAATACTCTATATCATTTGGCTCTTTGCTTAATACATCATTTAACATTGCAAAGGCTTTATTCATTTCTTTATTATGAGCAAAGCCCTCCACTAAACCTTTATAAGCTGGTTTATAGTGGTTATCAATGGATAAAGCATTTTGAAAAAGATAAATGCTTTCATTAACTCTATCTTTAGCTAATAAATCTTTACCTAAGTTGGTAAAAGCTTCTTTAGATTCATTATTCATATTTTGATCTTTATAAGCTTTTGCTAGTTTAACACGAAAATGAATATTATCTGGTTCAAGTTCTGCAAGTGTTTTCATTATTTGCAAAGATTGTTTATGTTTACCTTCGCGTTTATAGGCATCTAAGACAATATTATAATGTTGTTTAGCTTCAACATTATGTTGTTGAAGAGCAGAAAGGTCAGCTAATTTTAAGCAAACTTGATAGTTAGTAGCATCTAGTTTATTGATCTTTTTATACATTGCCACGGCTTTTATTATATCTTTATGGGCTTGATAGCTTTCTGCTACTTTTAAGTAATAGTTGATGGCTTCTTTATTTTGTCCTATCCTTGCATTTAAGTCACCTAAAGTATTAATAGTATTAAAATCATTGGGATCAAATTCTACTATTTTTTCATATTCTGAAATTGCAGCAGCAACTTTACCTTGTTGCAAATACTTTTCTGCCGACTTTACAAACTTACTTTTATCAAATGCCACAACCAAAGCCCTCCTAAACTATCTATAAAATATACTAAAATAAACTACTAATACCTAATTATGGTTAAAAGTGATTCACAATATTAGCAAAAATTTAATAAAACATATAAGCTTGTCTAGACTTTTTTTTCCTCATCCATCACATTTTTCCGAACACTAGTAATATCTTTTAGTAATAAAACTAACCCTAACAAAAGAGGAATACCACAAAAGAAAACTAGGGCTATTATTACAGAAAAAGCCATGTAGGTTTGAGTATTAGTATCTATATCTTTGGTAATAAACATAGAGGCAAGAAAAATTATTAGTACAAATATTGCCAAAGCAGCAAATGTCCAAGCAAAACCTTCTGAGACTGTAATAGACACAAGCCCAGAGCGACTAACAAAATTACTGCGTTTTGCTTTTGAATCAGCACGATATAAAAATTGTCTTACTATCACTAAGTTAGTATTACAATCTTCACAAAAATCATTAGTTTTATTTTCTTTTCCACAATTAGGACAATACATAAATTATTTACTTAATCGCCGAGAACGCAGGGCAAAAAGCCTACGTAAACTAGCATCATATGGTTCATTAGTAGTTAATTCTACATAATCAATTGATAATTGAGCAAAAAGTTTTTGAAGAAACATTCTTTCTTCAGTTATTTGTTTAAGAAAATTTGTTTGAAGCAATTTACTACTACTATCAACTAAAAGTTTTTCACCTGTTTCTAAATCAGCTATTTCTATTAATCCCAGCTTTGGTAAAAATTTTTCCCGCATGTCTGTTAGACGAATAGTTACCAAGTCATGTCTATAACTAGCAACTTTTAAGGCTTTTTGAAAGCCTTGGTCTAAAAAAATCTGAGACTAAAAAAATTACGGCTGGTCGTCTAAAGATATTATTTAAGTAGTTAAGAGCGCAACTAATATTAGTTTTTTCGCTAGTAGGTTCAACTAAAAGCAAATCTCTAACAATTCTAAGAGCATGTTTAAGCCCTCTTTGCGGTGGAACATATTTTTCTACTTTGTCAGTAAAAAGCAGTAGCCCCACGCGATCATTGTTAGTAGCAGCAGCAAACCCTAGAATACAACATATTTCTGCTGCAATTTCCTTTTTTGTCCTTTTAGCAGTAGTAAAATCACCTGATTTAGATAAATCAACAATTAATAAAACCGTTTGTTCTCTCTCTTCAATATGTTTCTTTATATAAAGCTCTCCTGTACGAGCAGAAACATTCCAATCAATTAACCTTACATCATCGCCAGCCGTATAGGGCCTAACTTCATCAAATTCCATTCCCCGACCACGAAAAACGCTTTTATACTCTCCAGCAAAACCGCTAACAAGTAATTTGCGGCTATGAATTTCAAACATTTTTATTTTTTTTGCCAGTTCTACAGGCAAACCAAGCGGCTTTTCTGATTCTTTTATAGGTTTTTTAGTGGAAGATTTCATCTTTTTGTTATGGGGTAGCAACTCTATCCAAAATACGTTTAACTAGCTCATCTGAAGTAACATTTTCAGCTTCAGCCTCATAAGTAAGAAGTAACCGATGACGTAAAACATCACAACAAATCATTTTTACATCATCAGGTGTAACATAAGCGCGGTTTTTCAAATAAGCATAAGCTTTTGCTGCCAAAGTTAAATAAATAGTTGCTCGCGGCGAAGCACCATAACGAATTAAGGATTTTAACTCTTCTAATTTTATTAATGCAGGATTTCGGCTAGCCTGGACAATATCCAAACAATAGTCTTTTACTCGATCATCAACATATATTTTACTAACTGTTGAGCGTAAAGTTACTAAATCGCTTTTAGTTAAAACTTTTTCTACTAAAATAGCTGTAGCATCTGCCGCATCAGCATTTAAGCTATCTGAAGTAAGACGATCTAGCATTTCTCTTTCTTCTTTCCTAGAAGGATAATCCACAACCACTTTTAACATAAATCTGTCCACCTGTGCTTCTGGTAATGGATAAGTGCCTTCCTGCTCTACTGGATTTTGAGTAGCTAGTACTAAAAATGGCTCTGGAAGTAAATAAGTAGTATCGCCAATTGTAACTCGTCGCTCTTGCATAGCTTCTAACAAAGCACTTTGGACTTTAGCTGGAGCGCGATTAATTTCATCAGCTAAAATCATATTTGCAAAAATTGGCCCGCGCCTGGCAATAAAATCACCGCTTTTTTGGTTATAAATTAATGTTCCAATTAAATCTGCTGGCAGTAAATCAGGAGTAAATTGTATGCGGTGAAATTCTAGGTCTAAACACTCTGATAAAGTTTTAATTGTTAGGGTTTTAGCCAGGCCCGGAACACCTTCTAATAAAATATGTCCACCTGTGAGAAGTCCTATAAGTAGACGTTCTAACAAAATTGGTTGTCCAATTACCCGTTTATGTATTTCTGTAATTAATCCGTTTATTTTTGGTGCTTGCTCACGTACTATTGCTGTTAGTTGTTGTACATCCACTTAATTTATATCCTTAAAATTAAAGTTATTGCCCATTACCTAATAAATTTTTATCAGACTCTACCCTTGGTAAAATTGGGCTAGCAATTCCATCTAAATTAAGTCTCATCATTCCGCCAGCATCGCTAAAAGCTTCAACTAAAACTTTGTTACGACGACGAAAATAAAAAATACTTAATCCCATCATAATACCGCCAATTATAGCAACTATTAAAGCAACTCCTATTAGGCCAAATACACTAACTAGAATTTTTGCTGTTTTAGCTGCTTCTGAAGCAACACTACGACCATTGCCTATAGGAACATCTTGATGGAGCCATTTAACAACATAGCCATATTCCACGCCATTAACAATTTTTTCTGCTGCTTGTTGAGAAACAAAATTATTTGCTTCAATAATATAGTTTCCTTCTCGTTTAAGCAGGAGTTTGGCTTGTTCGGCTGCTGATAAGCTATTGCGATAGTCTGTTAAACGCTTAAAAGCAGCTATAGATTGTTGTGGGGTATGGTGTTCAATAACTAGTAAAGAAGTTTCTCCATCTGATTGATTATAATTAGCATAAGCTACTTCTGTACCAAAATTAGGGTAAAATTCATAATGTGTAGTATCACGTTTAGCTAGTATAGCTAAAGCTTTTGGCCCTAAGATATATCTAGCAGTACGTAAATTTAAGCTTCCTGTTGGGAGGTTACGGATTACGCTTGGAAGTTTTTTTTGCTAGTTCAATATCTGGGGCCACTAAAACTTTTTGGTCAAGAGCAGTTATTTTGTCAGAAAGAGCTTGAGCAAGCTTAAACATATTTTCTGTAGTTTTCGCGCTACGATCTGCTTTTTCATTTAGCACCTGGACAAATCTAGTACCTTGCCAAAAAATAATTTTTCCCTCTACAACATCTAAGTCACCTTCTGTGCCAAAGTCAGTTTTATCAGCTATGGGATCACGATAAAAGGTATAAAGACCATAAACTTGAGTAGGATATTTTGCCCAAAGAACTTTAACTAAAAAATCTCCATATTGACGACTAGCTAAGCCTTCAATCCCATATTCTTGATAGAGTTCTTGATCTTTTAATTCTGGATTTGTAAGTTCTGCAACTTGTAATTGGCTGCTAGATTGGAGTCCTGCCAAAGAATTAGACAAAATTTCTAGTTCTACAGGTGTGTTTTTTACTGGTTCTTTAACTTCTTCTTTACTTGATTTAGTAGTTTTATTTACTTGGTTTTGTCGCTGTTGAGCAATAGCAATACTGGTCAAGCTACAAGAAAATATAATTAATAAAAATGTTGTAAGATAAAGAATATTTTTTCTCAAGTTATTCTCCTTACCTAAAAACTTAATAATTAGTTGTAAAATAAATGCTTAATGCTTCAGACACCAAGATAAGAAATTTGTTCCCTAGCCAAATAATTGTAGCTTAAAACCTAGTTAAGTACGATAGCCCAATAAAAACAAATCTCCTAAAACCAGTAATGCGGCAATAGCCAAAAAATATTGAAATTTTTCTTCCCGCTCTTGTAAAACAAAACTAGTAATTTCACCTGAGTTTAATTTCTCTATAAAGCTAGTAATTTCTTTTACTTCACTAGCATTTGCTTGAACATGCAAATAGTTTCCACCCGTTTCATTAGCAGCAAGTTGAAGCAGATTTTCTTGTAATTTAGTAATAACTGGACGACTTTACTGGTCTAGCTTAAAACCTGCTTTACCAATATTATCTAGTGGAATTTTGCTTCCTTCAATTGAGCCAACTCCAACAGATAAAATAAATATACCATTGTTAGCTGCTTCTTTAGCCGCCTGGCTAATTGCACTCTCTGGATCGTCGCTTTGTTGTTCACCATCAGAAATAATTATTAAAACTTTTGCTGCTTTACCAGCAAGAGTTAAACTTTTTGTTGCTTGATTAATGGCCTGTTCTATTGCCGTTGTAGAGTTATTTGTTATTTGCACATCTACGGCATCAATAAAAGTTTCTAAAGCGGATTTATCTAAAGTAAGTGGCATTAATGCAGCATTATTTCCAGCAAAAGCAATTATTCCAATTCTATTTCCTGCTAATTGTTCTATTAAATCTATGCAAAGTCTTCGCGCTCGTGCTAGGCGTGATGGTGGTTCATCACTAGCTAACATACTTAAAGAAACATCTATAGCAAGAATAATATCTGCACCTTTAACTTCTATACGTTGTTGGGATTGTCCCCATTGAGGACGAGCTAAAGCTATTATAATAAATACAATAGCAAGCAAAGCTAAACTAGCTCTAAATCTATAATAAAAAGTTAACCGCTTTGCTCTATCAATAGCAGCATCACCCATTAAACTAATTAAAGCTATTTTGCGTCGCTCAATTAGCCAATAAAAAAGCCACACTAGCGGCAACAATGCTACTAATAGATATAAATATTGGCTTTCTCGAAATTGAAAATCTAACATTTTATTTAGCTCTATAATTGAGTGACTTAAATAACTCTATAGCTCGGTTAATATTTTGTTTAGTAATGTTTATTTCCACTTGAAACTGAGCAAATTTTACTAAATCACAGTTTGTTAAAATCTGCTCAAAAGTGTTTTTGATAATATTTGGAACTGACTTTTGTTCAAAAAGTGCTAAAAGCTCTGTAGTAGTATATTCTTGGCTAGCTACTCCATAACGTTTAACTGCATAGGAAAGCATAATTTCCGCTAGTTTTACATGAAAAGCTTTTATATCCCTGTAAATTAAGTCTGTTTCTACCAACACTTTTAATTTATTAATGATTTCATCTTCTAAAGATTCTGTTTTTAAGATAGTTTGTAGTTCATTGTTTACTTGTGGAGGAAAAAATCTTTGCCAATAAGCTATTACCAATTTATTAAAATAAGGGTCTAAAAAGCGAAAAGTAAGATAAAAGGCTGTTGCAGTAATTAGCAAGCCTATAAATAAGGGTTCTAACCACCCATTACTTGGAGCAGATTGTATTAGCTTTATATCTTTAATCTGTTTTTCTTCAGCTTTGGTTAAGGCTTGAACCTCAATTTCTAAAGGACTACTTTGCAATTGCTCATTATAATTACTTACAGCTAACAATGGAGGAATAGAGATTTTACCTATTTGAAAAGCTATCAATTTAACTTCAATTTGTGTTCTAGCTACAAATCCATCTAAAATTTGTGTTTGTTTTACAGGACTGCCAACAATTTCAAAAGCTTTTAACTTGTCTTTATCTAGCTTTAGCTCAAATTCCTCACCAATATTATGTAAAACTATTGCTACTAGCTTTAAATGGTCGCCGATTAAAATTCGCTCATTTTCACCTTTTTCATAAACTATTCTTACATCAATAGCTTTATTTTTTTGTGAAAAAGAGCTAATTGCTAATGTTGCAATAACACTAAAAACTAGGCTTAACTGACAAAAAGTTTTGAATAGTTTCAAATAATATTTGATTTTTAATTTATTGATTGTTGGTGACTGAGTCATGCTGCTTAGCATTATCCAAATAGCTAGGTTTGGATGCTAGCACTTTTCGCTTGATTGTCTACAAAATTATAGAAAATTTACAGATTTAGATAGGAAAACAAGTAACATTACTTGGTCAAAACTTAAAATATTAATAATTTTCTTTAAAATTTAACCGCTATAAACTCAAGATTCATAGCGGTTAAATTAAATTAATTAAGAACCCGTACTACTCTAAAACCTAGTGAGGATGATTTATAAGCACCTGGTTGATTTTTACGAAAAGTAATACCGCAATAATTTTCTGTACTCATCCAACCGCTACCACGTACTACTTTAGCACTACTTTCAACAATACAAATTGGATCTTTAGTAGGGCTTTCTTTATAAAAATCAGCCTTATAGCCATCAAAACACCATTCTGCAACATTACCAACTACATCATATAAACCAAATTTGTTTGGTTCATAACTACCAACAGGTTTTAAGAAGTCTAAAATAGGCTCAGCATAAGCCTTTCGGCTATCATCATAAGCATAATTAGCTTTACTAACTTCTAATTGATTTCCCCATGGATAAGTTTGATTTGTTCCTCCACGAGCAGCATATTCCCATTCTGCTTCTGTTGGGAGTCTATAATTTTGTTTAGTTACACCAGAAAGCCAATTACAGTAAGCCATTGCATCTTTATAAGTAATATATACTACTGGATATTTGCCTCGTCCATTGATTGCATAGCTTTTCCAGGTTTGCTCTGAACCCTCTTCTTCTGCTGAAGTCTTATAATTTGTTGCTTTAACAAAAATACGGAATTGATGATTAGTAATTTCATATTTACTAATTTCAAAAGCAGACAAAGATACTTCATGAATGGGAGACTCATTTTCCTGTCCATCGGTTGAACCCATTGCAAAAGTGCCGCCTGCAATGTTAACCACTTCTGGGTATTCTGGGCCTGGATCTTTTTCTACTTCTACTATTTCTTTAGGTGGATTAGTAGGCTTATCTTTGCGATCTTTACTATTATTTCTATGGGGGATTGGACTAACTTTTTCTGGAGCAGCAGGGCCAATGCGAATTAAGTTTTCTGTTTTAGTTTTAATTTCTGGCCGAACATCGCTAGAAACAGTTTTGCCAACATCATCTAAATTTTTACCTCCACTAGACACTTTACTAGCTGCACCACTGTCATCTAAACTTTTGCCAACAGACTTTTTTGGCTTTTTCTCTTGACTACTTGGACTAACTTCTTCACCATCTAATGACTTTTGTGCCATTGCATTAGCGGCAGGAAAAAGTAAAGTGACTAATATCAGGCAGAAAGAGATCTTTACTATTTTGTTCAAGTCTTTTACCTCCTCTCACCAATATGCAAAAATTAGGTTTATATAGCTTAAACTTAGCAGCCAACTAGCAAAAAGGCAACCTAGAAAAGTTGGAGATCTAAAACAAATATTTTTTGCTAAGTATTTGAGATCACTTTGTTTTTGTTTCTAATATAATAAACTTAAATATTCTTTACAGCAAAATTATTAAATCTAAAATATCCAAAGAAACTATTCTAAAATAAGCAGTTTATATCTTCAGCTAACTTCCTAGAAAAATTATCTTATAAATAATGTGTTTCTTTTTTTTAGCTAAGGTAATAAAATCAAAACCAGTTCTTGGCATCCTAAACCTTTAATTTTTAACCTTTATATAAAGGAGTATTTATATGGAAAGTGATGGCGGAGCAGTAGCTGGCGGATTGATAGCCGGTTTATTTGGATTAGTGTTTGCCGTAGTTGCATTAGCATTAGTTGTTGTAATGATAGCTTCTATGTGGAAGATATTTGACAAAGCAGGTAAGCCTGGTTGGGCAGCAATTATTCCTATCTATAATCTAATTGTTTTATTAGAAATAGTTGAAAAACCCATCTGGTGGATAGTTCTTTTCTTTCTACCATTTGTCAATGCGATTGCTTTTATACTTTTGGATATAGAACTAGCCAAAAAATTTGGTAAAGATGCGCTTTTTGGAATAGGACTACTACTATTACCTATAGTCTTCTTCCCTATTTTAGCTTTTGGTAGTGCGCGTTATAAGACATCTTACTAACAAAAAAGCTATTTTATTAAGAAAAAGGTGCTTTAGCTTACACCCATTCTAAAGCACCTTTTTTCCATGCATAGTAATAACCTACAATTAAAATACCTAAGAAAATTAATATTTCAATCAAACCAAAAATTGCTAACTTGTCATAAATAATTGCCCAGGGAAATAAAAATATTGTCTCTACATCAAAAATCAAAAAAAGCATTGCAATTAAGTAATAGCGGACAGAGTAACGTTCCCTAGCATCACCAATTGGGTCATTACCACATTCATAAGCTGTTAATTTTGCAGTGTCAAAAACTGTTCGACGTAAAAAACTAGAAACAGTTAATGCTATTACAGGAAAAGCAATAGCGATCACTAGTAGCAAAATAATTGGAAGATAATTAACTATTGGGCTAGCTTCTAATGTTAATTGTTGCGTATTTTCTACTTGCAGCAAAAAAGTTTGTAACATAGCTTTTTATAATAAATTAAGGCAAGGTTTCTAGTCCTTGCCTTTAAAGAAAACTATTTATTGTCTTGGGGTAGGAGTAAGTTGTAAAGTAACTTTTTGTCCATCTCTTAGGACTATTACTTCTATTGTTTCATTAGGTTTTAGTTCTTGTAAAACATAAGTGTAGTCATAGACACTTTTAATTGTTTTACCTGCAAGACCTACAATAACATCCCCACTTTTTATGCCTGCTTTTTCTGCTGGACTACCCGGACGTACACCAGAAAGTTTTACACCTTCAAGATTTTCAGCATATTCTGGCACTGAACCAACATAAACTCTAAAACTACTATTCATTTGCCGACGTTCGCCTTCAACCTTGGCACGTGTAAACTCAACCTTTTCATTTTGAGTAAGTAATTTCCTAGTAATATCACTAACTAATGTTACTACTGCTTGTTCGCTAACAACATTAATTCGATCTGCTGTGTCTGTAGGTTTATGATAATCATCGTGTACACCAGTAAAGAAAAATAGCACAGGAATATCTTTTCCATAAAATGAAGAATGATCACTTGGCCCATAACCATCTTCTTGCAATTTAAGTACAAAGCCACGTGTTTGGTTTAACTCTTCAACCATAGGTTTCCATTGTGGAGAAGTTCCTATTCCGCCAACCACTAAACTATCACTTTTCATCCGCCCAATCATATCCATATTAAGCATTGCTACGGTTTGATTAAGTGGGAAAAGGGGCTGTTTATTGACATAGTGAGCAGAGCCTAGTAACCCTAATTCTTCACCAGAAAAAGCAGCAAAAACAACGCTACGACGTAAAGATTGGCGGCTTTCTCCTAAAACGCGAGCTAGTTCTAAAAGTCCTGCAACACCTGAAGCGTTATCATCTGCGCCATGATGGATTCCTTCACCAGTTGCAGCCAAAGATTCTGCTCCACCCATACCTAAATGATCATAATGTGCGCCAAGAACTACACCTTGTTGTTTTAGCTTTTCATCTGTGCCTTCTAACAAACCAACTACATTATAAGTTTTCTTTACTTCACGAATAACTTCAGTATTAATTGTTAAATAGGTGTTTAAGCTTAAGCTTTCTCCTAAAGCTTTTTCAGTGCTAACTTTTTGTAGCTCATCCAAAGTTTTACCTGTAGTTTTTAATAGCTCATTAGCAGTTGTTTTACTGACTTTTAGAGCAATAATTCCTGAGTCCAAATAATTTCCATCATCTCTACTACGTGAATCTTTTAAGCTATCAGCTTCAGTAATAAAAATTACAGCTTTAGCACCTTTTTCACGTGCGGTTAAAGCTTTTCGTCTAGCTGATAGATAATCAGCAAATTTTCCATTTATATTGCTACCATCTGGACTAAATGGAAGTAGGAGAACAATTTTGTCTTTAACATCTATTTTTGCATAATCATCATAATTTAGGGATGGTGCGCTAATACCATAACCTGCTAACACTATTTGACCATCAGCTAAACCACTAGCAGAAAAATTAAAGGCTTGAAAATCTTGTCCTGCCTTAAAATCACTGCTGCCAGCATCATTTTTAGCTTTTAAGCTAGTTTTTTCTCCATGTTTTACACCTGCAATAAATTCAAATTCTTGGAAAAAGCTATCTCCATTAGCAGGTTTTAGCCCATATTTCTTATACTGACTAACAATATAATCTGCTGCTTTTTCACAACCAACCGTTCCTGAACGTCGGCCTTGTAACTCCTCTGAAGCTAAATATTTTATATGTTTGCTAATTTCCTCTGTTGAAACAACTGGAGCAACTGTGCTAGCTACAACTTTATCATTACCTTTATCATCATTGTTTGCACTACTTACCCAACTACCAACTAAAGTACAAAAACTAATAGCTAGAATTGTCACCCAAACAAAAGCAACTCGTTTTGAAAAAAATCTCTTAAGATAGGAAGTCTGATTAGACATAAAAATTTCTCCTAGAAAACATATCTAAATTATTATGATTGCAGGACTAGAAAATAATATTTTGATGATACTTCATAGGAGAAACTTGTCAATGCTAGGTCTGAAGATGAAAGATAAATTTTGCTGATGTTTTTTGGGAAAATTTTGTAAGTTAATTTAGTAGATTTTGCTGTGATAGGGTTTTTGGACGCTTTAGCTAGGGTTTTCCTTAATATTTACAATATTTTTTCTAAAGCGTCCTTTTCCTAGTAACTATAACGATATATGGGTTAGTATGAGGACTAACAGTTGAATTATCTATAACTTGTTGCTCAATTGTGTTTACTGATTGGCACGGTAAACTGGTTGTGCAAGCCCTGCTCCTACAGCATAACGAACTAATTCTGCAAGTGTATGAATGTCTAACTTTTTCTTGATGTTTTCTCTGTGTGCTTCTGCTGTTTTGTGGCTGATGTTTAGCCGAGTACCAATTTCTTTACTTGTTGCACCGCTGGCAATTAGCTCTAATACTTCGCGTTCACGATTTGTTAGGTTTACATTGTATATTCCATAATTTACTCTTGACATAATTCTTAAACTCCTTCAATAAATCTTAAATCTCTTTTTGTCATTTTTCTGACAAAGCTAGGATAACACTATAGGCGTAAATAACTAATAAACTTGACATTAAAGATTCATTAAAGCTTTTACGCTAATAACCTAGGTAAATCTTTGCATTAATCACCTGCTTTTTACCAACTAAATAGTTAAAATATCTATTAGCTAAGTTATTTCCATTGCAATATTTAAGAAATTTCTACTACTACATCTAATTTCCGGCCACAATCCCAACATTCAATATAATTTCCACGTCCAGTAATATCTGTTAAGCCAAAAATTTTTACTTCCCCAGGTATTTTAATATCGTAAACCCATTGCTCTTTTTGTTTTTCTGACGTGTTACCACCTAAGAAAAATGTCATATCTGTGGCTAAAGCCCTCTCTAACCAAGAAGTTTCTGCCAAATTTAGCAATCCCCAAGCAAGATGTGTCGCAAGATCTGAAGCTCGGCTTGTCTCAACTCTAGTTGCTGGTTCAGCCATCAAGTCATGTTCTGAGCTAACATAGCGAGCGCATTGTTCTGGAGTGAAACTTGGTTGCACCTAAATAAAGGTGTCCTCTAATGCAGCCAAAACAAGGCGACGTTTTATTAGCAATAACAATTGCTTCAAAAAACCTAGCTCTAGCGTAACAACTTACTATTATTTGTGGAATTTCTTTTTCTCGTAAGGTTTGAGAAATAATGCGATCTGTTGCAGTTCCTGTAGCAAGAATTGCAATATCTGGAGAATACTTATCTATTAACTGTTCTAATGCTAAGATACTATCATTTTCTGCTGAAATAGCTTTTCCATAGGTAAAAAACTTTTGTTCGTTATCAAAATCACCATTTATTTTTAAGCAATTTGTTAATTGTTTTACACAAGCAACTACTTTAGGCATAGCTACTTGATCTAGTCGGTAAATTTGACGGATTGGATTAGTTGCTTCTACTGTTTCACCATCAACTAAAATTAAATTTGCTCCAAGTTGAGCTAAATTTTCTGCAACAACACTTCCTAAACTACCTAAGCCAACAATTAAACAAGTTTTCCCTCTTAAACTAGAGCTATTTATTGTTTGTTTATGCACTAATAAATTTCTTAGCAAACTGGGTAAAGCTTCTATTTCTAATATTTGCACTGTCCAAGGCCAACTTAAATGTCCTACTAATAAACACTCATGGTTATTTACTATATTTTCAATATCTTCTCGAATGTATTTTGTTTTAGCTAATAATAATCCTTTAGCATAATTTGCTATTATATTATTCAAGTGAAGTTTAGCTAAAAAATCATAATCTTGCTGGCTAAATGCTTCGTCAAATAAGGACTTTGGCAATTCAGCTAGTCTATTTGGTAGTAGAAAAAATACTAAGCCACTACTATTAATTAGGAGGTAAAAAATTGCTGTTTTTTGGTATTTTACCACTAGTTTTTTTACTAGTAAATAAGTTTGATAGTCCCCTGTAGCTATTATTAAATCTGTATCTTGCTCTTGTGCCTGAGAAACAATTTTGGTTTGGATATTTAACTCTAGGCGATCAGATAATTTTTCTGCTGTGCTAAAAAATAACTCTTTTGAACTATCAAGCTTTTGCTCAACAAATAGCTGACTATACTTAGTAACACCACAGGAAACAAAATATTCCATCAAAGCCGGATCTTTAAAATCACCTACAAACATTATTTGTTTATTAAACAGGGCATCTCCAACAATAGGCTTAATTCTAGAAAAAAGCTCTAAAGTGTTATTTTGGTCTAACATAGCGGGCATTGTTAACTTCTCCTAAGTTATAATTTTTATAAGCACGTCCACAATTCCAAAACTCTGCTTTTCCTACTTGTTTTGTAACTAATGAGATAGATTGTTTTATAGCCTGCTGACTAGGAAATTTTGGTGGGAGCATTACTAAAGTTGCATTTTCTGGATTATCTTTGATCAAAAAAGATGTCCAACCTCCGGGCCATCTTTCATGTTCAATTAGTCGATCTGCTAAAAAAGCTTTTTGCAAACTTTCCCAAGTATTGCCCTGTCGGGATTGATAAAAAGGTGTGAAATATTGATTACTATTGGCAATTTCGGCAAAACCTAAGTTTTGGACTTTCTCATTTTCATCTAAAGCAAAGCAACTTATGCCCGCCAAGCATATTGATTATAAACACTTTTTACTACAGCATCATTTTGAGAAGGTTCTTGAACAATAATTAGTGCAAGACTAAAACGAAATCCTAAAAGCTCTTCATTTTTTCGCTTATATGGGCGCATATGGTGTTCAATATCTGTGCTAGATGGTGAAGTTGTACCAACGGCAAAAGGATGAGAATGCCCAGGGCATAGAAAATAAAGCTGTGGTTGTAATTTTATTTCCTGCTCAATTGCTTTAGTAAAAACTTCCTGCATTGTGTTTTCTGTTTCATTTTCAGAAGAAAAACTAGCTGAATAAGCTGTATAATTAGCGTATTTTTCTGGCGGAATAAATACACTACCAATAGAAAATTGCTCAATATCTGCTAAATTAATTGTATCAAATGGGGTTAATGGTTGCTCTTTACGTAAAGAAATTGCGGTTAATGGATAAAATACACATTCTAAAGGAGATGAACTTTTTTCTTTACCCTTAATTGCCCATTTAGCCACTTCAGCAGTAATATTTTTCCAAACAGTAGGTTCAATTATTACTTTTGGTGACTTCATAATTATTTTACTCCTACCAAACTGCTAATTTGCTAAATTAGCGATAGTCATAATAGTTAGTTTCAAAGAATTCAAAGTTCTTGTCCTCATCAGATAGCTTAAGTAGTGCTAGCATATGAGGGGCAACACGATTTGCAATTACCTGCATAATGGTTGTGTTATCGTTCCATTGTGCTGCGTGATAAAGACAAATTGTTCTTTCACCTACAACATGAGTGTTATGTCCAGCAGTAATTTTTAATGCCTCTAAATATTGGCGATCAACATAATGAACTTGTGGCGGTGAGTAAGGCCAATTGTTAGGATAAACAGCCATTATTGGGACTAATAGATGTTTTTTATTGTTAGGGCTAATAATTGGATATTTTAATTTGCCCTTTTGTTGAGCCTGTTCAATTTTCTTTAATGCTTTTGGTCTTCCTTCTAAGCTTAAAGGCAGTAACCCTAGCCAAAGCAATGTATTAGGTGATTCTTGACTAACACGATTACATAAAATACACCGCAATTCGCCATCTATTGGAGCTAAATTATCTGAACAGCATTTAGAACGTAGTAAATCTATGCCTTTTCCTACTGTAATAATCCAGTGAGGAAGATATTTTTGCATTTCTTCTATATCACGAGCTAAAAACCTTTGGTTACTTAACCATTTATAATTAGGCAATTTAGCACGCAAGACATTAACATCTATTGTCCAAGTCTTTTCTTGCTGGTTAGGTAAAATTCTTTTTTGCTGCATATTTTCCCCTTTTTAGGTTATTTACCAAAGCGGTCTTCTGCTGGGTTAATGGCAAATGGTGCTGCTTCGCCTTTTTGACGGCGTGTTGGATAGAAATCTACTATAACTTCTGGCTCTCTAGTCGTGTTTGCAGCATTTGTAGTGTTTGCAGCATTATCATAAATTCTTTCTGTAAGTGGACAGTATGCCCGTTGTCCAGTTGTCACTAATCTTTGTGCAGGTAGACAACAAGCGCAAGTTGGCTCAATAGAAGGTGAAGCGGTTTGGTTAATTCTATAGCTATTCATAAATTAAATTCTCCTTAATAATTTTTATAATTTTTATAAAAACCAACGTCGCCGTTGGCGTTTTGGAACTTCAACTGGTGGTGGTTCTGGCTCTTGCCCACCTATAAAACCACCATAGTAAAATGCTGCATTTCCTTGATTAAGTGCTACTTCTATGTCGTTATTTGTAGCTAAATTCATCTCTATAGGCTTACGCACTATAGTTCCGTTAATATTACGTATATATTCTTCATTGCTAACAATACAACGTATTGAGCGATCAACACTTGCAACTAGTGGATTAGGCGTTTGACAGCAAGAACATAGGCCAAAGGGGAGTTCACTAACTTGCAAATATCCCTGTGCAGAGAAAAGATATTTTTCCCTGCTAATAGAACAAATTAAATTTTCTGATCCTGGAGTTTTTACAAGTGGAAAATGTATCTCACAACATTTGCAATAACCATAAGGCAAATCTTTACAATTAATTAAATCTGCATCTACTCCACGTCTTACATAAGAAGTTTTGCATTTTATACAAACATATAACCCATCATTGATAGCTAAATCTCCTACACAACTTGGACATAAGCCTAAACGTTGAGTATTTTCTTTAGTCTCATTAGGCAATATTGCAATAGTTTTTTGCTCTAATGTTTGGCTATTTTCTTTATTTTGGTTTATGAGAGTTACTTCATTTGAAGCAATTTGTTTTTGCTTCAACATTTCGTTAATGCGTTCTAGTGCTGAAAACGGAGCTTTTGTAGTTAGAACATTAGCGGCTGTGTTGGGCTGAGTCTTATTAGTATTTTCAGGAGCTTTATTGCTATTTTTATCAGCCCCTTCCCGCTTACGCTTTAGCATTTCTTCAATTTTTGCCCTAGCATCCATAATGTATCTACCTTAATTTACAAACAGTTATCTAGCAGCACGCATAGCTTGTTCTAAAGCACCATTATTTTGGGTATTAATAAAATTCCGGCCTAGTTCTAAGTGTCGTCGGCTAAGTAATGGATATTTAGAGCTTTCCAAATAGGCTAGAGCATCTGCACGAGGCTCTACACCAAGTGCAGTAGCTAGATTTGATAAACATTCATTACTCTTAAAAATTTGGGCATGTCCATAAGCAGCCATTTGGCGAATAGCTTCATGATGTTTAGCTGAATGTTGAGACATACAAGCAGGCTCAATTACTCGTACTCTAAAGCCCATTGCAGTAAGAGCTTGGGCATTTAGCTGAATCATATAATCAGTCCAAACACCTGCTAAAAAAACTTCTACTTGTTCATAAGGGGCATTGTTTGTATGGTCATTAATCCAATCTAAGATTGGTGAAGGACTATTTCCATCAGGTAGCAACATAATTGACTGATTTGCTCGATATTCACGAGAATTTCCACAAGCAACATAAGGTTGTAATTCCGTAGACCAATCCCAACCGGGATGACCTTCAATGGCATGAGGATTAAAAGCTTTTAAGTGTGGATAATGATCAACATTTTCTGCTGAATGGCTATCAGCCCGCCAAATAGTTAAAATATTTTCTGCTGCACCTTCGCCTAAAGTCACCAGGTCGGCGAACCATTGCCAAACTCCACCATTTGTAGCAACCATTTTTGGATCAATACGAATAGCGCAATCTTGCTCTTTTGGCCCATCTGGTGGCCCTACTAAATCATTAATCAAGTCACAAATAATTACTACTTTTTTACTAATTAATTGTTCTGTAGTTTGAAATCGATAAAATTTTTCTGGCATAATTGGTCTAGCCATAATCTTAACTCCTTATTTAACTTACTTTTATAAATCATAAGTAATTGAAATTTCTCGCACTCTCCCGCTACCACAATCTTGAGCGCGTACTAAAATAATTCCGTCGTCATCTTTACCAATAGTTACATCTATAGGAGAATTACGAGGTAAATTTGCGGGTAAAGGTAAATCAAATTTGCCTATTAACTTGTTGCTATTAGCTGTTCGTTCTTCACCTTCACGGACTTCTATTTGCACAGCAGTTTGGTTATTTTGTACAGTTAAAAATCTTTTTGTATTTAGTGCTGGAATAACAGCTTGTCGTTTTAGGACAAAACCCATTGTTCCAGTATAAGTTGTAATACCTAAAGAATGAGCAGTAACATCCTCAATTCCCAACACTCTAGCTTGTCCAAGTAAATAAGCTCCATAAAGTGCTGCTCCTCTAACAGCTAACTCATCAGAATTTCTTGCTACTATGGGTGTTTGTCTAACTGTATTAGTTATAGTATTAACAATAATGGGAGTTTTGTCCCACCACCTAAAAGAAACACCTTATCTAAATTTGGACGTTCAGCTTCCATCAAGCAGCTATTAATTAATTGTTTAATCCTAGTCAGTAAGCTGCCGCAAAGCTGCATTAGTTGTTGCTCTGTTATAATAGCTTGCAGATGCAAAGGTTGACCAAAACAGTCAAAATTTACAAAGGGAACGTTAATTTCTGCTTTTTCATTTATGCTTAACTCGTGTTTAGCTGTCTTTATAGCCATTAACACTTCATGGCGTGCCATAGGAGAATCACTTATTAAAGGTTGCTGATAACGAGCTTGAAAATCTTTTGCTAGCTGGTCAAAAATTAAATAATCAATATCATTACTACCTAAACGAGTATCTCCAGTAATAGCTTTTATTCGCAGTTTTTGATTATTTTGACGACTAACTATAGCTACTTCACATTTACCAGCCCCTAGATCTACAGTCATAAACTCTTGACCTGTAGCAAGTTGGCCTTGACTCATTGCTAATACAGCCGCAGTAGGTTCATTAATTAATTTTACTTGCTTAAATACACTTTCAGCAGCATTTCTAATACTACGACGTTGAAAGTCATCAAAACTACCAGCAACAGCAATTACAGCTTGGTTTATAGGCTGTTTTAAGTATTGTTCAGCGGCTTTATATATTTTTCTTAGCAACATTGCATAAAGTTCTATTGGAGTATAACTATTGTTAATCCAATCATTTATACGCACTCTATTATTATCATTGGAAAGGCTAAAAGCTAAATTAGCTATTTCTGACTGAAGTTCTGAATATTTTCGCCCTAATAATCTATTAATATTTGTTACTAATAAGTTTGGATCTGTCCCAGAATAAAGATACGCATACTTACCTATTTCTCTTAACCGATGTAGTAAAACTGCACTAGGTATTGAGTATTCTCCTTCTTCCAAAGGAATTAAACATACTTGCCCATTTTCATACACAGCAGCACGAGCCTCAGAGTTTCCTATTGTAATTGCAATCATCTTTTGCCCGTTTTGCATTGTTTTTACCTCTAATGTTTATTTAGTGTATTTTTCACACGAAAATTAGTGTAATTTATACACTAATTAAAATCAAGAAAAAAATTTGATGGTTAGGAAAATTTTTCCTAACCATCAATATGGAGTTACCAAAACAAAGCAACAAGAAAATCTACATACGTTCAAAGTAGTAAATAATTAATAGAGTCACCATAATAGCTAAGAGAAAAACAATGATTGAGCCAATAACTAATTGTGTTTTTAGAGCTAGTAAAACATCCATAAAGTTTTCATATTCAACATTTGAAGCTAATTTATTGGCTGAAGGAATAGTTATTGCGGCAGTTTTTGGAACAGACAAACTAGGATTAGCTATTGGAGTTTTAGAGTTAACAGCAGGACTAATTCTAGTAGGTGGCACAATCTCTGTATTAAGTATTGTTTCCTCAGCAGCAACTATGGGAATTTGATCAAGTTGTGGTCTAGTAGGAGCAGAAGTAGAAGAGAAAGGTGTTTTTCTAAGCTCACTATTTGCACTATTTACCATTTGGTCAGGAATTATAACTGGACTCTGTATTTTAGTAGGTGCAGAAGTAAAAGAAGATTCATTTGTAGGCATTATTGCTGGTAAAGAAGGAGTAGTTTTAGCAGGATCAGCAAAGTGTTCTTGGGCGTTAACTAAAGGATTTTTTATATTTGATTCAATTGCTTCTTGTGGTACAGCCATAGTGCCTAAAGTCATTTG
This sequence comes from Blastocatellia bacterium, assembly GCA_016713405.1. Taxonomy (NCBI): domain Bacteria; kingdom Pseudomonadati; phylum Acidobacteriota; class Blastocatellia; species Blastocatellia bacterium. The sequence continues at coordinate 96,275 of JADJPF010000013.1, read as the reverse complement.
CTGAGTAGCACGACTATTAACTATTACTTCATCTCGACTTACTTTAGTAGTTTCTCTAGTACCAGGGTTTAAGACTTTTTCTGTTTTTAGAATTTGTTCTGTTTCCGTTTGAAAAACAGTATTTCTATCAATAATAGGAGATGAATTTAGGTTTGATTGGGTTTTAGCTGGCAATTTCTCAGTTGAAGTTAAAGGATCTAAATTAACTTCTGTTTTCTGAAAGAAAATCTCTTTTGCTACCTGCATAACATCTTTTAGTTCTTGTGCTAATTGTCCAGCAGAAGCAATTCTTTCATCTCGTTTTTTCTTTAAGGCTTTTTGTACTACAGCATCTAGTACAGGGGGATGGATGGGTTAGATTTAATAATTGGCAGTGGATCCTTAAAAGATGTCCCCCAATAATGCTTTGTACCGTCCCAGTAAATGGAGTATCACCACAAAACATTTCATAAATCATAATTCCAATAGCATAAACATCTGCACGTTTATCTATTACTTCACCTTCATAATATTCTGGTGCCATATAATGAGGAGTACCTAATACTTCGCCTGGTTTAGTTAGATTAACGCTAGCTTTTTCACCTGAATCAGAGGTTATTTTAGCTAGCCCAAAATCTACGACTTTAACCATCAAAGAACCATCAGCAGATTCTTTTAGCATTACATTTTCTGGTTTAAGATCACGATGTATGATTCCTTGTGCGTGTGCTACTTCTACAACATTACAAACTTGAATCATCCAATCAATTATTTGATCTGGTCTAACAGGTACTCTATCAATCAAAACTTGACGTAGTGAGCGACCCTTAATAAATTCCATTACTAAATAAGCACTGCCTTCTTGCAAAACGCCAAAGTCATAAATTGTTACAGCATTAGAATGTTCTATTCTTGCACTAGCTTTTGCTTCACGAATAAATCGACTAGCAGCTTGTTCATCATTAGCCATATTTTGTTGTAAAACTTTTATAGCTACACGTCGATCTAGCAGTAAATGTTGGCCTTCATAAACTGCTCCCATTCCTCCGCGCCCTAATAATTTTTCAACACGGTATTTATCAGCAATCATACGCCCAATCATTGGATCAGCCACTTGAGCAGTTTTTCCGCTAGAATCAACTAATGCAGTTGCATCTATTGGACAAATAGCCTGGTCACTACTGTACTGTGCATTACACTTTGGACAAAGTCTCATTAGTTATAAAACCTTTTAGTCTATTTTTGTGAGGAGGTATTTAGCAGTTAAATATAACTGTGCTTGTACTTTTTTATGGATTAAATGTCAAGACAAAATTTTTCCAAAAATCTTATCACAAGCTTGACCTTTACTTACAGTTATCAACAATGGTTTTTAATAGCTTTTGACATTTATAATACTAAGAATATGGTTGCTAACTGCTAGTTTAGCAAGTAATTATTAAACAAATCTGTTGACATATCTTTTAGTCGTTTTACAATTAGTGAAAATCGCGGCGATTGTCACCACGCCCACACCTTCTTTTTTAAAACAATTTTAGGAGAATTAATTAGATGAAAAAGATTTTTTTCCGTACGTTTTGTTTAGCTCTATTTGTAATGGCATTTAGCGTTATGCCTTCTTATGCTCAAAAATCCTTAAAAGGAAATTGGACTTTTACTATTCAAAGCCCAATGGGTGCTTTACCAATACCATTTAAATTTGCTAATAAAGGCAAAGGTACAGCATCTGTTCCTACAGGTGCATTAGCTATAGCTTACCGCGAAAGAGGTGCTAACATCAGCGTAGCTTTGGAAGCTCCTGGTTTAGCCCCAGATGGTTCTGACTTAACATTTGTTATTCGTGGCACTAAAACTGACACAGCCGTAACAGCTACTGCTATTGTTGTTACAAGCACAGCAGATCCTTCTAGCCCAGGTGGTTTTGCTATCACAACACTTCCTGTTTCTGGTGCAAGAAATTAGTATAAAAATTAATGGCGGGGAACTACCCCGCCATCAGTTTTTGTTTATCTTATGTTTAGTACCAAATCTAGTAACTTTTAGTTAGCAAAATACTTAGCACTAAAGGGTGTATCCCCTGCTTTGCGCCCTACTTTGTGATCATTATTAGCTGAAACATGCTCTAAAACCTTATAAACTGTCTCTATATCTTCACTAGCTCCAATAGCACTTACAATTTCATCTAAAGTAAAAGCTGTTCCTTTATTTTCACTTAAGTATGATAAAGCTTTAAGTTGTAAAGAGATAACTGTCCCTGCTGCCTTTTTACCTGCTTCAACACCTGGTTGATGATAAGCATTAATTCCAACTAAAAACCCATAAAATCCTACGGCTCTTTCATATAAAGCTAGTAGTTTTCCAATAGTTTTAGCATTTACTGTTTCAACTGTAATTGTTATAGATTCACGGTCGTTTTCAAATAAAGCACGTCTTGTTCCTTGTAAAAACCCGCTTAAGTAATCTCCAGAAGTTACGCCTGTTTCAACTTCTATTGACTCACCATCACGATCTTTTAAGACTTCTAGGAAAGTAACAAAAAAGTTATTTACACCTTCTCTTAGCTGTTGAACATAAGCATGTTGATCTGTAGAACCTTTGTTACCATAAACTGCAATTCCTTGATTAACAACATTTCCAGCCAAATCATTTTGCTTACCTAAAGATTCCATTACAAGTTGTTGTAGGTAACGACTAAATAACTCTAAGCGATCTTTATAAGGCAAAATAACCATATCTTTTTGTCCACGACCGTTGCCAGCGTGATACCACATTAAAGCTAAAAGTGCAGAAGGATTTTTATAAACGTCCTTAACTCTAGTTACTGCATCAACTTCACGCGCACCCGTCAACATACTTTCAATATCAAATCCCTGAAGTACGGCTGGCAGTAACCCTACAGCAGAAAGCTCAGATGTACGACCTCCAACCCAATCCCACATTGGAAAAGTAGTAATCCATCCATCACCTGTAGCAACTTTGTAAAGTTCGCTTCCCGTTTGTGTTACTGCTACAGCATGTTTAGAAAAGTTTAACCCTGCTTTGCTATAAGCTTCTCTAGCTTCTAACATCCCATTGCGAGTTTCTTTTGTGCCACCAGATTTAGAAATAACTATTGTTATTGTTTGGCCTAAACCACTTCCAATATTAGCTAATACTTTGTCCATACCATCTGGATCAGTGTTATCAAAGAAAAATACTCGCATTTTATCTGACCTAGTAGTTAAGGCATTAGCAACAAATTGTGGGCCTAAAGCAGAACCACCAATACCAATTACTAAAATATTCTTAAATAAGTCACCTTTTTCTGTTTTTATATCGCCGTTATGAACACGAGAAGCAAAATCTTTCATTGCATTAATAGTGTTTGTTATTTCTGCACGTAAATCTTCTGTTGGCGCAAGTTGAGCATCTCGTAGCCAATAATGACCAACCATGCGTTCTTCATCAGGATTAGCAATACTACCTTTTTCTAAGCTGTCCATTTGTTCAAAAGCTGATTGCATTTTATCTGACATATCAGCAAAAAAAAGCGTCTGAAAACTTCATTCTACTAATATCTACAGTGATGCCCACAGGTGGACATACACATAAATATTGCTGGTAGCGATTCCAAAGGTCTAAAGAATTCATACTTTTCTCCTATCTCTAAAACTAAAATTCCTAGGGCATATTTGCCCTAGGTAAATACATTACTTACTATTTCCTTAAATATTTTTGCTAGCCTTTTGCAGCTTGTCGGCCAGACTTACGCTTTAACATAGACAAGGCTGCTTTAACAATTGAGTTAGCATCTACGTGAAAATGCTCTCTTAGGGATTCCCTAGTATCACTTAACCCAAAACCATCTGTTCCAAGGCTACGGAATTTATTAGGCACCCAACGAGCAATCATATCTGGTAGAGCTTTCATATAATCAGTTGCAGCAATTACTGGGCCGGTGGTTACTTCTAAAAGCTGAGTAATATAGGGTTTACGATCATCATTATTTTCTTCATTCCAAGTTTCAGTAGCTAAAGCCTCTCGGCGCAGTTCTAGGTAACTAGTAACACTCCAAACATCAGCAGCAACATCATGTTCTTGAGCTAAAATATCAGCAGCCTTTATAGCTTCTCTTAGAATTGTACCGCTACCAAAAAGTTGAACTCTATTTTTCTTCTTGCTATCACCTTTTCTAAATAAATAAATACCTTTGATTATGTCTTCTTCTACCCCTTCAGGCATTGCGGGCATTGCGTAGTTTTCATTATAAGCAGTGATATAGTAGAAAATATCTTCTTGGTTTTGATACATTCTTCTTAGTCCATCTTTAACAATCACCGCCATTTCATAATGAAATGCTGGGTCATAAGTCAGAATGCTAGGAACAACAGAAGCTAAAATATGGCTATGTCCATCATCGTGTTGCAAGCCTTCACCCATCAAAGTAGTACGTCCAGCCGTGCCACCAATTAAAAACCCACGCCCACGCATATCAGCAAAAGCCCAAATTCCATCACCAGTACGTTGAAAACCAAACATTGAGTAAAACATATAGAAAGGAATCATGCTTTCGCCATGCGTTGCATAAGCAGTTCCAGCAGCAGTAAATGAAGCGACTGATCCAGCTTCAGTAATTCCTTCCTCAAGTAATTGACCATCTTTCTTTTCATTATAGCTAAGTAATAATGCTGAATCTACAGGATCATAACGTTGTCCAAGTGCCGCATAAATTCCTATTTTCTTAAATAGAAAATCCATACCAAAAGTACGAGCCTCATCTGGAATAATTGGTACAATTCTATCTCCAATTTCTGGATCATCTAAAAGCTTACGTAATACTCTTACAAAAGCTGTAGTTGTAGAAACTTCTTGTTTAACTTCTTGATAAAATTCTTGATATATATCCGCTTTGGGTAAACTAACAGGTTTAGCTCTTACAACTCTTTTTGGTATAGACCCATTAAGTTGACGGCGGCGTTCAAGTAAATATTGGATTTCTTCGCTTTGCATTCCAGGATGATAAAAAGGTGGTAGGTCTTTTAGTTCGCTATCAGGAATTGGTAGCTCTAAACGATCTCGGAATTTGCGTAAATCTGTTTCGCTAAGTTTTTTAGTCTGATGGGTAGTATTACGTGCTTCAGCACTTTCTCCTAATGTCCAACCCTTAACAGTTTTAGCAAGTATTACAGTTGGCCCGCCCTTATGATTAGCTGCTGCATGATAAGCAGCATAAAGCTTGCGGTAGTCATGACCTCCACGACGTAGTTTTAATAATTCATCATCGCTTAGATGCTCAACTAGTTTTAGTAATCTAGGGTCTACTCCAAAGAAATGCTCTCGAACATAAGAACCTGGTTCAACAGAATATTTTTGGAATTGTCCATCTAAAGTTTCATTCATTTGATTTAACAGTAGCCCATCTACGTCTTGAGCAAGTAAATCATCCCATTCCCGCCCCCAAACAACTTTAATAACATTCCAACCAGCACCACGAAAAACGGCTTCAAGTTCTTGTATAATTTTCCCATTACCACGTACTAGGCCATCTAAGCGTTGTAAATTACAATTTACAACAAAAACTAAATTGTCTAATCCCTCACGATTAGCAACAGACAAAGCTCCAAGTGCTTCTGGTTCGTCCGTTTCACCATCTCCAAGAAATGCCCAAACCTTTGAATTAGAAGTATCTTTAATACCACGAGCTTGCAAATATCGGTTAAAGCGAGCTTGATAAATTGCATTAATTGGGCCAAGTCCCATTGATACTGTAGGGAATTCCCAAAATTCTGGCATTAATCTAGGATGTGGATAGGAACAAAGTCCTGCGCCTCCAACTTCACGTCGAAAATTTTGCAAATGTGCATCTGTTAAACGTCCTTCTAAAAATGCACGGGCATAAATTCCTGGTGCTGCATGGCCTTGATAAAAAACTTGGTCGCCGCTTTCCCCATTATCTTTACCTTTAAAGAAATGGTTAAAACCAACTTCATATAAGCTAGCAGATGAAGCATAAGTGGAAAGATGGCCTCCAATGCCAGGAAAATTTTTGTTAGCTCTTAATACCATAACCGCAGCATTCCATCGAATCATTCGACGAATGCGCAATTCCATTTTTTCATCTCCAGGAAACGGAGTTTCTTGCTCAGGAGAAATAGTATTGATATATGGTGTTTGTACCAGAGGTGGTAATCCAACCTGCATTAAGCGGGATTTTTTCATCAATTTGCGCATCAAAAACCGCGCACGATCAACACCTTCGGCTAAAACTACTTGTTCTAGAGCGTCTAACCATTCTTTGGTTTCTTGTGGATCTATATCTGGAAGCTGATGCTTAAATTCATCAAAATACATAAATTTTTACTCCATTGTGAACTAATTTTTATAGGGCAAAATAAGTTTTTGTTTTTAGCTACTAACAGCTAAAATTGCCTGTTTTCTCCCAAAAACAACGGACAATGCACGAAATTATATGCTAGCAGGCCCGAGATTAGGAACAGATGTAGCGAAAAACTAACTTTTCAAAAACTCAGAAAATTTGATGCAACTTTTTCTTACTGCTCGCCAAAAAAATACGGTGTTTTCTTTGACCATTCGCTATTAGGAAAATTCTTCTTTAAGACTTGAAAAGCTGATTTAGAAGCAGCTAAAGTCTTTTTATCTATACATCCATAGCGAGTTGACCTAACAGCTAAGTGTAAAGCTTGCGGAACTCTTGGGTCAGAAAGGTTAGCTTTAGCCCAATTAATTACTTCATTACATAAATAGTTTGGTGCTGTTCCTAAAGTTGCTAGTTTTTTATATTCTGTTTCAGCTTGAGTAAGCAAAGTTTTATCAAGAAAATTTGGTAATAGTATTTTTTCTTCTTTAATATTGCCTTCTACATCACGTAATACACGAGAATAAACCGAGTCAGCCGCTTCTTGAGGATCAAAAGAACACCACCAATTGTCACGAAAACTATCTATTTCACTAAAATTAGTTTCTCTCTCTACATTAGCATCAACAACTGGACGCAAAGCAGGATATTTAAGCACAGCAAAAAGACCAGCAAATTTTCTTGCTGCTGGACTAATTGCTTTAAGATATGAGTTTAAGTCTTCTTTCATTTCTGGGTAGATTTTTATTAGTTCATTAGCTGCATTTCTACCAATTTCCTCATTATCTAGTAACAATGCTCTTACCCAAGTAGCAACAACTAAGCGATTACGCAGATTTTTAGCCAAAGATTTGTTTGAGGCTGCTTGATTCATCATTGCCAAAGAAAAACGCTTATTTATTATCTTTGTTGAATCTTCATCAAACAAAACTACATTATCTTTTTTAGGTAAAGGTTTTCCATTTTCATCAACGCTTTCTTCATCTTCTGGAATTTCTCTATCATCATAAAAATAACCTTGCCCAGCAGCAGTTCTTTGAGAATATTTAAGAAATTCTTCTAAATTATTAGCAAGTAGCATTTTTGAGAATAGAAACTATTTTTAGTAGAAGTCGGCCAATCTTTAGTTAAAACTTTATCTAACTCTGTGCTAGCTTCTGCTCTTTTTTCCATCTCAATTAAAAGTCGGACTTTATGAAAAGCTACAGAAGCAAAAGCTGGAGAATTAGCATCTACTTTTTGTGCTGCATCTAGTATTTGAGACACTTTTTGATGCTTGCCATCTATTTTAGTTATAATTGAAACTAGCCAAGGCAAGGCTTTCTTTTCAGACCATTTTTCTAAGGCGTAGTTTAAAGCCTTTTCATCATTTAACTGAAAATTAAGTAGCCAATCGGTTAAATCTTGTTTACCTAAAACTTCTGGTAATTTATTGACAATTTTGCTTTTAGGAAGTTCAAAAGCATAAGGATCATCGGCTAATTTATCTAACAAGTTAGTATAATCATCTAAATCTTGTCCAAATTCTTGAGCATTTGCTTTAGTTAGCTGATTAGCAAACTCTGTTAATTTCTTGCCTGGCTCTAAACGAAAATCAGCATATCTTAATAATCTATTTGCTGAAGAATGATAATCTTTTAATTCAGCAGTTTTTAACACTTCCTTTAATTCTTTTGAGCTTGAAGCAAAACACTACGGTCAAAATAGCCTTGTAAAGGTGTGCTTTTATCTACTGGCAAACTCAGCATAGCTTTACGAACTTGGCATCTAGCAACTAAAAGAGGTGCTACTTTTTGCCAAGAAGAAGTTTTATCTTGGCTAATTGCACGAAATAAATTTGCTGCTTCATCAAACTGACCACTATAAAACTTTGCTGCTGCTATTTGATAAGCACGATCAGCTTTAGCTTGTGGGCTGCTATTTGCCTTCGCTGGTGTAGGAATCATTGGCGTAGTTTCAGAACAGTTAGTAAAAACCTGGTCTTGCGCGGCTAGCCATTCTTTTACTTCTGGATTTGTTGCACCAAGGTTTTTTACTTTTTCTTTTAAGGTGTTGGCTGCTGTGTTAAACGCATCGTCATAACAATTTACATAACCAATAAAATAATTGTCTGTAGAAATATCTTTGTTTACCCCTAAATATTTGTCTTCTTCTGAAGGTAAGACTAACTTTCTAGCCATCAACCAATTAGTTAAACCTACATCGTCTGTAGGCTGGCTATCTTCGCTATCAATATTTGGATTACTATCAAACCCAAGTTGTTTTTTGCTTTCTGGACTAAGTACAGTAGGGCCTAAACGCTTGTACCATAAGCTTAAAGCGGCTTCTTGCTCTTTTGGACTAAGCTTTTCATTATTTAAGTAACGATAAGCAACAACTAAATAAGAACGAGCATATTCTGGTTTTAATATACCTATTTCTCCGCGAGCAAAACCATCTAAAGGTAAGTCGGGATGCGCTGAATAACTAAATATGGCGTTTCTAAAATATGGCCCGCAACTAAACAAAGTTGGGCTAAAGTAAAATATTGTTACTATTAAAGTTATTAATAAAATTATCCTTCTTTGAGTTATTTTGTTTGCCATTTTTCCACCTTTTGTAAAACATCTTCTAATAATTCTTTTGACCAAGATTGATTTGCAAAAATATAAATTCTTCTTTTTGCTGGTAGCCAAGGTAAATCTTCCCCTGTTGAAATGCCAATGCTAGTTTGAGTATTTTTTGTCCTAAAATCTTTTTTAGCTGCTAGATAGCTTAAAAGTTGTTGTTTTTCAACGCCTAAACTAAATAGCATAGGGACAACTTCATCAACTGGCAAATCTGCTATCCAATTATCATACATTGCCCAAGAAGCTAAAGCTGTTATAGAAAGTAAGTAATTTTTGGGTAATTCCCTGCGTAATTTTTCTAGCAATTCTTTGTAAAATTTTCTTTCTGACAATTTAGCATCAAAATCTATTTGTAGGCCTATAATATTTAGCTTAGTAACAGATTTTATTGCTTTTATAGTTTGTCTTAATTGTTCTTCTGATAATTCTGGAGGTTGTTGTAAGCTTGTTTCTATTCTTACTACAGCAACTAAAACTGTATTTGGAGCAACTGCTAGAGGTTGTAGACGAGGACGAATATCTACTTTATCTTCTTTTAACAAAATAGTCTTTGCCAAAAAAGCTACTCCTGTAGATTTACTATCAATAAACATTAAATTCTCTGAGCGTTCCCAAGCCCAAAGCATGATTTTAGGCAACCTATCAGTATTTGACCGCTGAATAAAATCCCAAATTAATAAATAAATAATACTTAATATTGATAAAACTATAGCCACCAAGACTATTTTCTTAGTTTTTGCATAATAAAATTTGTGATCTTTTAAATATTAATTTAGGTTAACCAAATTATTTACTTACTAGTTTTTACTTCATAGTGAAGCAATAACCCATTATTTCCATAGGCCCAACCTGAATTAGCATCAAAAAATCTTATTTTAGTAATATTTGCATATTCTGGTTCAAGTAAATCTGAAGCAACAGCTTCCCATTTTTGACCGCTGTTTTCCGTGTACATTACTTTACCTTTATCACCTACTGCCCAAGCAACTTTTTCATTTACCCAATAAACATCATTAAGATAAAGACCTTGAAGTTTTACTTTTTTCCAAGTTTGTCCCCCATTATCAGTCACACCAATATAGCTATCACCAACAATGCTACCAACTTTTTCATTGGCAAAAGCAATTCCATTAATAAAAGGTCTTGTTACATCATCAGCTTGTTTTATCCAAGTTTGCCCACCATCATCAGTTTTAAATAAGCCAGATTTATTGTTTGATGCCCAACCTATTTTTTCATTTAGAAAAAACATAGCCTTAACTTCGCCCTCAAAAGGATATTCGATTTTCTGCCAGTTTTTTCCACCATCAACCGTGCGAATAAAAACGCCTTCTTGCTCTACAGCACTATCTTTTTTACCACCGCCCCAGGCCCAGCCTACTTTTTCATTTAAGAATTTAAGCTTGTTTATAGGGTCTGGCATTTCTGTAGCGGCTCCAGGGTTATTATAGTTATATTTGATTTTAACCTTACCTGCTGGTCTAATTAGCTCCCAGGTTGTGCCACCATCATTAGTTGCAAGAATATCTTGAGTCAAATTTATTGCCCAACCAGATTTTTCATTAACAAAATATACATACTTAATTTTTTGCTCTGTTTGATTGGTCATTGGTGTCCAAGTTTTTCCACCATCATATGTTTGCAGTATTTGCCAACCTTCTGTTTCTTTTGGGCCTTGCTCAAACCAACCTGTTATCCAGGCAGTTTGCCCATTAACAAAATTTAGCTCAAAAAATGTGTTTATTGTTCCTGTGTCAACGGCTACCCAAGCCCCTGTAGGCTTACTATCTTTACAAGCTCCTAAAACTAATATTATTCCTAATAGTAAAATAGCTAAGTATTTACGCATTTTAATTCCTCAAGTAAATTTATAAGGCTAAATTGATTTAAGATTTTAGCAAAGCAATGAAATATTTTGTAACAAGCCTTTCTCAAAAATACTAAGTTTTGCCAATAAAGGTAAAAAAATAGTTGCTAAACTATTCTAAATACAATTAGTTTGCTTAACTCAAAGCTTAGTTGCTAATAGAGTTTTTTTCCCCTACACTTACTTTTTTAGACCATTAGCAACTTAATTTTTACAAAATCTAACGAGGTAAAAGTGAACGAAGATACTATTTATCTAAAACAGCTAGAAATAGGCCCGATGCAAAACTTTGTCTATCTAATTGGCGATAAAGAAAGCCGTGAAGCTGCTGTTGTTGATGCAGCTTGGGATATTGACGCAATTCTAAAAGCTGCCCAAGCTGATGATATGAAAATTACTAAAGCATTTGTTACACATTTTCATCCAGATCATATTGGTGGAGATATGCTTGGTTTTCCTATTGAAGGATTAAGTGAACTGCTAGAAAAACACCCTGTAAAAATCTATGTCCAAAAGTCAGAAGCACCTTTTCTAAAAAATCTTTTAGGCTTATCAGACTCGGATATGGTACAAATTTCCGGCGGCGATAAAACTTCACTAGGTAATATTGACGTACAATTTTTACATACTCCTGGTCATACGCCTGGGTCACAGTGTTTTTTAGTAGAAAACCGGCTAATTTCTGGAGATACGTTATTTATTAATGGTTGTGGGCGAGTAGATTTACCTGGCAGTGATCCAGAAGAAATGTATTATAGTTTGACTACTAAACTACAAAAACTACCCGATGATACTTTACTTTTGCCTGGTCATAATTATGGCGGCAAAACTTCTACAATGGGAAAAGAAAAAAAACATAACCCTTACCTGCGTTTTCAACGACTAGAAGACTTTTTAGGTGCAATGGGCTATAGATAAAAAATTTATGGATAATCGCTTTAAGTGGATAAACACAGAAATTATTTACCAAGAAACTCGTGCAGATGAACTACGTTGGCTTATAACTAAAGAACAAATCTGCGACCAGCAAACAAATACAACTTTTTCCCGTTCAATACTTCGCCATCCTGGAGTAGCAGCAGTAATGGCAATTAATGAACAACGGGAAGTTCTTTTAATAGAACAATTTCGCTATACAGCAAAAACTGAAATGTGGGAAATTCCTACAGGTACTTTACAGGGAGAACTAAAAGATAAACAAGTTATTGCTAAAGAACTGCCAAGGCTTGCCGCAGAACGCGAATTAAACGAAGAAGCAGGTTATAGCGCGACAAGATTTGAGCTAGTAAAACGTTTTTATGTTATGCCCGGCACATCTGACGGACTGGTTTATTTATTTCTAGCCTTTGACCTTAGCCCTAAAAAAGCTATAGCCGACATTGGCGAAGTAGTAACTAAAGTTAAGTTTTTTCCCATTAATGAAGCTCTTAATATGATTGCTAAGGGAGAAATCTGCGATGCTAAAACCATTATTGGAATTTACGCAGCTAAAGAATACTTAGATAAAAATTTGTAAAAATTTATGAATGAATTAAATAAGTTAGTAGTAATAAATAATGTAACTAATCAGGATTTCTTAAAAACTTATTCCCTAGCTGGTAGAGTCGGGCTGGTTGGAGCATCACATTTTTTTGATGTTGGTATTAAACGCGCTCAACGAGCAGTTAATCCTAATAAGCTTGATAGCCAATGGTCACACGCTTTTTATTACAAGGAACTCGTTTAGATAATCAACAATGGTTGATGGAATCTGATGTAGATATTGCAGGGCGTAATGTTCGTTTTGGCGTTCAGGAAAACCGAATTGATAAATATTTTGATGAGAAAACTTATCCAATTCTTGCAATACTTGACTTTAAGTTAACACAAGAACAAGTTGAAACCATTATTAAAGCAGGGCTAGACCTTATTGCCCAACAATGGAAATATTCTTTAAGAGAGCTTTTAGGAACTCTAGTAGCTTTACCTAGTCGTAGGTTAAGAAGACGGCCCAACCTTTTTCAAAAAGACCGCTCGCTTTATTGTTCAGCATTTGTTCAACATCTTTATCATAAAATTAACTATGATTTTGCGCCTGATACCCACGAAAAAAACACAGCCCCAGAACATATTTTTCAAGCTGTACTTCCACACACAACTTATTTACTTAAAAGAGACTTATAATTTTTCTTGATAAAATTTTACTGTTTTATGAAACCCTATTTTTAGGTCAACTGTTGGTTGCCAACCAAGTTTTTCTTTTGCTTTGTTGATATTTAAGACACTTCGCCGTTGCTCTCCTGCTTTAGCGGCTGCATGGGTTTGCTCATAATCCGTTTTAAGTTCATCTTGTAGGGTCTTAAAAATATCAATCACATCTGTTTCTATCCCTGTACCAATATTAAAAGCTTGATTAAATACAGTTTGGTAGTTTTCTAAAGCTAGCAAATTAGCTTTTACCACATCCCCAACATAAATATAATCGCGGGTTTGCTTTCCATTACCATTTATTATAGGTGTTTTTCCTGCAAGCATTTGCTCACAAAAAATTGCTACTACTCCGGCTTCCCCTTTTGGATTTTGACGTGGGCCATAGACATTTCCATATCGTAATGCTGTATAGGTAAGATTATAGGTATTGCTATAGTAAGATAAATATTTTTCTAAGGTTAATTTAGTAATTCCATAAGGTGACATTGGGTTAAGTGGATGTGTTTCATCAGCAGGAAAATAGCTTTGCTCGCCATAAATTGCACCTCCTGTTGAAGCAAAAATAAAATGTTTTACTCCTGTTTTAACACAAGCTTCTAGTAAATTAATACTACCTAAGATATTTACACTAGCATCATATACAGGATCAAGGACTGAGCGACGAATATCTACTTGTGCAGCTTGATGGCTTACAACTTCAATTTTTTCTTTACGTATAATTTCTAGCAATTCTTGGTCACGAATATCTAATTTATAAAACTGTGCTTTAGGATTAATATTTATTTCTTGTCCTGTAGTAAGATTATCTACTATTACAACTTTATGACCTGATGTTAGATAAGCATCTACAATATGAGAAGCAATAAATCCTGCTCCTCCAGTAACCAATACTTTCATATTTTCTCCCAACAATTACTATTATAAATAGCTCTAATAAAAAGCTTTGCGGGCATTAGGCCCGCATTTACATTATGTTTTTAATAACTTTTTATTTAATACACTGTAAACTAAATATTCTGATATTTTAATCTTAAGCCCCAACGGGGCGACATAGTATTTTCTTAGCATTAAAAGACTATGTCGCCCTTATAGGGCTTAAAGAGACTTAACTATTATTTTCTAGGGTTGAAACCCTAGGCTACAGTTATTTTGCCCCTCTGGGGCTTAAGAGTTAAGAATACAAAATTGCTATATTACTTAGTTTACATAGTATTTAATGAATAAAATTTAGCTGCTACGTAATTCCTCAGCAATTTCTAGTGCAACTTTACGGGCTAAATCTAAATCTTGAGGGCTAAAAGAAATTGCTCCAACTACAGGATGTCCACCCCCTCCATAACGCTCACAAATAGAGGCTAAATTATGTCGGCGCGTGTCTTTTGCCCAAGGATTATAGCCAACCGACACTTTAGAACGTTGTGGGCTAAGACTTAAGCCAATGCTATAAAGAGCTTCTGGATGTAAATAATAAGGAATAAACTTACTATATCCTTCCATATCATGTTCACTTACATCAAAATACACTGCACTTCTTTCTGAATGAGCAGCAGCTTTGATAATACCAATTGCATTTAAGTGACGTTTATAATAGTAATCAAAAATACCAGTGATATAATCTTGGCTAGCAACTTGGCTAAGTGTCATAGTTTGAAGATCTTGTATAATTTTAGCTAGCAATTTATCATCTCGTGCTGACTCAATAACTAGCATTAAATGTAGGGCTGGGGCATCTAGTTCAACAGCAGTTTTAGCATCAGGATAAAGTGCACCATCAATAACATCAGCCCATTGAACAAGCTCATATAAAAAATCTGATTTTAGACCAAATTTGCTTGAAGCAGTTTCAGCAATAAATTTAGTACAAGAACGGTAATTAGTATCAACAAATTTTTTACCAGATTTTATTCCAGCCGGGTCATTGCGATAATGTGCTGCGTCTGAATCAGTTAAAAAAGCACTTTGATGATGGTCAAACCACCAAGTTAGCTGTGGAGAACTACTATACTTAAAATCTACAATTGCATTCTCATCACCATCAAACCTAGATTCATCAAATATTTGACCAGCTTTATGTGCAAGACCTTCAAAACTTTGTTCTGCATCAGAATTTATACATTCACGATAAAAAACAGCAAAAGTTGCTGCTGAAGCAACACCATCAAAACAATTATTGTGGAAAAAGATCTTTATTCTCATAAAAAATTTTTGGGAAGAAATTTAATTAAAAGTTTTAAAGTAGAGCAGTATAACTTAACCAGCCTAGTCAGGCTACGCATTTTAGCAAAGCTATGGCTAAGTTTTTGCTTGGCTAATTATCCAATCTACAGCAGTTAATAAATTTTCTGCTATTTTATCTGGCATTTGAGGCCAGTTTTGTCGCTGATACTCATATTCCCCAATTCCATAGCCAGTCATAACCATAACACCTTTAACACCTATTCTTTGCCCTAATTCAACGTCTGTGTATTTATCGCCAATCATAAATGAGCGACTTAAATCTATGTTATGTTCATCAGTAGCTTTATAAAGTAGCCCTGGTTTAGGCTTTCTACATTCACAATTAGCCCGATAAGGTGGTTGTCCGGCTGAAGGATGATGAGGACAATAATAAATTGCGTCTAAATATGCTCCTGTTTTTGCTAATTCCTCTAATAGTTTATTATGTACCTTGCCAATTAGGTCTTCTGTAAAATAACCTCTTGCTACTCCAGCTTGATTAGTCACTAAAATAGCTTTTATTCCTGCTTGATTAAGTTTTTTGATAGCTTCTGCTGTCCAAGGAAATAACTTAAATCTTGATAAATGATTAACATAACCAACTTCTTCGCTTACCGTACCATCTCGGTCTAAAAACACAGCTACTTGCTTCATAAATCGCACTTACTCCAAAATTAATTTATTATTTAATATTTGTAATGCCCTACTTAAAACCATTTGTACGCTCATAGAAGTCATACAACGGTGGTCAATAGGACAATCTTTTAGCATACAAGGTGAACAATCTACGCTATAGCGCAAAATTTCTGCTTTTGTACCAAAAGGACAAATCATTTTATCGTCTGTGGGCCCAAAGATTGTTAAAGTCGGACGTTCTAAAGCAGCAGAAATATAGGCTGGGCCCGTATCATTAGAAACAACTAAGTCACAGATACTTAAAAAAGCTATACTTTCGGCTAGTGTGGTCTTGCCAGTTAAAATTTTTGCCTTCTCCCACATATTTTTAATTGCAGTTTCAGTAATATCTAGCTCTGCACCCGCACCAATAAACACAACTTCATTACCAGCAACCACTAAACGATCAGCTAAAGCAGCAAAACGCTCTATAGGCCAACGTTTTGCCCGACTATTTGTAGCTCCAGGATTAATTGCTATTAATTTTTTATTGGTATTTATGCCAAAACTGCTAACTTTTTCTTTAATAGCTGTTTGTCTTTCTTTGCTTACAGGTAAAGAATACTTGAGATTTTTAAAATCTACTTGGCTTTGACCAAAAAGACGCTCTTCTAACTGCGAAATGATATGTAAGTAATAATAAATTTGGTGTAGAGAAAGAATTTCCTTAGTTAAATTTAGAGGGTGAGTAAGTAAAAATCCTCGTCCTTCAGTCTTAAAACCGGCTCTTATCTTGGCTTTTGCTCCAAAAGCTAAAACAGCAGCCTCAAAAGCATTTTGAAACAGGACTGCTAGATCAAAATTTTTGGTTTTTAACTCTTTAATTGTTGCCCAAACACCTTTTTTATCTCGTTCATAAGTTATTACTTCATCAATACATTCTAGATCTTGAAAAATTCCTGCGACCCAAGGTTTTACTAGCAAAGAAATTTCCGCTTTAGGAAAAATTCTTTTTAGCTCGCGCAGTGCTGGCAGGGTGACAATGCTGTCACCTACCCAATTTGTACCACGTACTAAAATTTTTTTAACAGATTCGGGTTCAAACATTTTCTAATAATGTCCTTAGTCCTGATTCAATATCTATTTTTGGTTGCCAACCTAGTTCACTGCTTAATTTACTAATATCTGTAACATAATGGATTTGCTCTTTTACTGCTTCATCTGAAAGTACTAGGTTTGCCGACTTTTTAACTAGTTTTGCTATGGTTTGGGTCAATTGATAAAGCGTAGTGCTATTTTTTAGACCACCACCAATATTATAAAGACTACTTTGTTGATTACTATTAATAAAAAGCTTAAAAGCTTCTGCTAAATCATTTACATGCAATAAATCTCGGATTTGTTCACCTTTCATTTTTAATTGAAGTTGTTCACCTTTTGCTATTGTGCGGGTAAAAAACGAAACAAACCCACCAGGATTTCCTTGACTAGCAGCAGCAGGAGCATACACAGTAGAAAGCCGAAAAATACCTAATCTAGCTTTAGCATTATTACAATAATATTCAGCATATTTTTCAGCTATTAGCTTTGACCATTCATAAGCGTTTTGACCTATAAAATCAGTGCTACAAGTTTCTGGAACTGTTTTGTATTTATCAATATGGCTGCCATAAACATCTTTAGTAGAACAAAAAATAAACGTTTGTCCTTCAGATAATTTTTCTAATAGTTTAATTGTTCCACCTACATTAACCGTAAAGTTTTGCCCTGCTGCATCTGCTCGTTTATTAACACAAGCAGCCATATGAATAATTACATCATAATTTTTTATAAAACTAAGGTCTTTTAGTAAGCTCAGATCTTGTCCAGCACGTCTAGACAAATCATCTGCATTAAAATATTGGCGGATATATGAACCTAAATAACCGCTTCCGCCTGTAACTAATATTTTTTTTTCTGACACAAATTACTCCAACTTAAAAATTAAACGCCCAGCGAAAAATCACTGGGCAAGAAAACAGCTATTTATACAGTTGTAAAAAAAACTTTATCTATTCTATCTATTAGGGATAGAAATTTGATGATCATGTTGAGCAACAAAAACTTCTTCTTCCTCTAATTTAGCTTGCGCTCCTGTTTTTTGGCTTTGACGCTCTTTAAGTTTGTCCATCTCTGCACGTTTCTTTTGATTAGGAATATACTCTTTATAAACATATTCCTTAAATGATTCTACTACTGCTGTATCAAATTTTGTTCCGCTTTGGTCATCAATTAGACTAATTACATCTTCAATAGGCATTGGCTCTCGATAATGGCGTTTATGAGTGAGTGCGTCAAAAAAGTCAGCAACAGCAATAATTTTTCCACCCAATGGAATTTGCTCAGAAGTTAAATTAAATGGGTATCCTGTCCCATCCATATGTTCATGATGGCTAGAAGCAATTAAAGGAATATCTGCTAACTCTTTGGTAAAGTGGATTTTAGAAAGAATTTTATGTGTATCATAAGCATGTTCACGCATATGTGCCATTTCTTCAGGCGTAAGTTTACCAGGCTTACAAAGTATTGCTTCACGAGTCCCTATTTTGCCGTAATCGTGTAACAAGCCTGCATAATAGATAAGTTTTATTTCATCCTTTGAAAGACCCATATATTTAGCACAAGTACGAGAATATTTAGCAACTCTAGCCGAATGTCCTGCGGTCATATCATCCCTAGCATCAATTGAGGCTGCTAGAGTAGTAATAAAACTTTCTAGAGTAATTTTTTGCTCATCAATTAAATGTAGGTTTTCAAGTGCCATACCAGCTTGGCGAGCAACTGCCATTAAAAATTCTAATTCTTCTTCTTCAAAATTCTTCTGTGTATTTAAGTTATCTACATAACAAACACCCCAAACATGATTAGAAGAGCTAATAGGAGCGCACATTACAGAGCGAATAGCTTGGAAAATTACGCTTTTTTGTGAAGCAAAACGGCTATCACTATGAGCATCAACGCTTAGTGTAGCAACGTTTTCATTAAAAACTCGATTAACAATTGTTGTGCTAGGCTGAACTGCTGTTTTATTCGTAGGGTTACGATGTTTAGAAGCCCTAACATTTAATCCTTTATCGTCACTTAACATTATCGCGCCACGTTCAGCGGGTAAAGCTTCAAAAACTAAATCTAATAATTTATTGACTAGTTCATCTCGTGTTTTAATTGAAAGAATAGCACTAGTAATTTCATAAAGAGCTTTTAAGCGACTTACTGTAGCAACAGTATTTAATTTTTGTTGATGAATTAAGGAAGTATTTAGATAACGAGTTTGGCGATGGTCTATTACACTCATTACATGTGTAGATTCTTCCTCTGCTTTGCGTTGCTCAACAGCAATACGATTAGTAGTAGTATTTTGACCTGACCATTCAAAAGCTAATTCTAAGCCATTACGTCTACCTAAATTAACCTTATCGCCTGATTTAAGAGCTTTTTCAGCAACTTTACTACCATTAACAAAGCTACCTGAAGTGCTACCTTTATCTCTAAAAGTATAATTTTCCCCATCAAACATAATTTCTGCATGATGGCGTGAGACATAAGGGTCATCTAGTTGTAAGTCATTATCTCCAAGCCGCCCAATAGTAAAAACGGATTTGTATAAACTTAGGCTCCTTGCTGAACCACTTGGATCAGTAAATTTAAGCGTTGCCCATTTTTTTTCTTGTTTTTCCGCCATAAGCTCCTCATTACAATTGAGTAGAACTAAGTATGCTATAAATTATTTGGCTAAAGTTATGAAGAACTAAGTATGCAAAAGGCAGGCTTATTATAACACAGCCCTGTATTAGCTGAGTGTAAAAAAGCTGATAGCCTCCGGCTAATAATTAATTTAATATTTTAACTCAAAGATTATTCTATTAGTTATAGCAACAATTAATATGTCTAAATTATTACTTAATCAACAAATTTGGCTATTTGTTCAGTATAACAAAATGTTTAATGAAACTTCTACAGTATTAGTTGCTTTATCCGGTGGCCCGGATTCCGTTGCACTAGTGCTGCTCTTAAAAGAAATTCAAGAACTATATTGCAATCAATTTAAGATTCATCTAGCACATCTAAATCACTTATTAAGAGGCAAAGAATCAGAAAATGATGAGGAGTTTGTCCATAATTTTGCGGCTCAAAATAACTTACCACTGACTATAGATCGCCTAGCAGTAGCAGAAATTGCTAAAGGAGCTAATTTAGAAGCTACTGCTAGAGAGCTACGCTATCAATTTTTGCAAAAAACGGCTCAAAGTATTGGGACAAGTATTATTGCTACAGCACATAACTTAAATGATCAAGCCGAGACATTTTTAATGCGTCTAATTCGAGGCTCTGGAGTATCTGGTTTATCAGGTATAAAACCTATATTAAAGGTTAATTACTTTAAATCTAACTTAAGTTATCCTACGGTTAATTTAATCCGTCCATTACTTTCTACAAGTCGGTCTGAGATTGAAAAATATTTGTTAGAAAAAAAACAAATGGCTTGTATAGATTCTTCTAATTTTTCAACAAAATTAACTCGTAATAAAATCAGACTAGAGATTTTACCTAAGCTTTTAGAGATAAACCCTCAAGCAATATCAGCTATTGCACGCACTTCAGAGCAATTAAGAGCTTGGCAAGAACTCTTAAATAACAAGACAAATAATTTAATTATTGATAAAAATAATGCTGAAAATAAAGAGGTTAACGAAATTAGACTTAACGTAAAAGAGCTTAGTGATTTACCCAGCATACTACGTCAACAAAAAATTAGAGATGCTATAGAACAACTGCAAGGCTCTCTAAAACGCCTAACATCAACTCATATTGCAGCCGTAGACAGCTTGCTATCAGCTAATAAAAGTGGCAAGAAAATAGAGTTACCTAATAAATTACTCGCCTTAAGAGAGTTTAACCAGCTTGTTTTTAAATATAAAGATGAAAGTGATGTGACAAAACAAGAAAAATTTACAGTAGATTTACTATTAGGCCAAAGTTTTGAAAACAAAATTTTTACTATTTCCTATGAAAACTACGTAGATGATCCTAATAGAATAAATAATTTTTCAAAAGATTATTTTGCTTTAGTAGATTTAGAAGCAAAAGGAAATAAACTAAAAGTCCGTTTTAGGCATCCAGGAGATAGTTATCAAGTTGTTAATCATAAAGGGGTGGAAAAGGTAAAAGATTTAATGTTAGAAAAGCGTATTGCCCTAAGCCAAAGGGCATTTTGGCCGTTAGTAACGAGTGTTGAGGATGAGATTATATGGTCGCCTCGCTTGGGTCTAGCAACAAAATTTGCTGCTAACTCAAAAACTAGGCACTTTGCAATCATAATAGCAAAGTGATAAACTAGCTTAGTAACTTTCGGTCTAATAAGTAACAAGATTAAAAGTAGTTATAAATTTAAGTTTTAATTAATAATGTAACTTTCGGAGGTAGGTAAGCATTGAACTCCACGGTAAGACAAATTCTCTTATGGGTATTTATTATTGGCGGTGCTATTGTTTTATATAGTGTACTCAGTGGTAAGACAGGAGCAAAAGAATATATTCTCTCTTACACTGAATTAAATGAAAAAATCGCCAAAGGTGAAATCAAAGAAGCAACATTTGATGAAAGTTCTGTAATAGGTGAGTACAAAAACGAGCAAGCCAAATTTAAGATGGACTTACCTAACCAAGAAGTACAAAGAGACTTGGTTAACAGCATGAAAGATAAAAGTGTTGTAATCAAATTTAAGTCTTCTTCAAGTAGTGCTTGGTTTGGAATGTTTTTAGCTTATTCCCCTGTATTACTACTTATTTTCTTCTGGATTTTTATGATGAGACAAATGCAATCAGGTGGTAACAAGGCATTGTCTTTTGGTAAAAGTCGAGCCAAATTGCTTTCTAATCAAAACAAGCGAGTAACATTTAAGGATGTTGCTGGTGTTGAAGAAGCAAAAGAAGAATTACAAGAAATCATTGAATTCTTAAAAGAACCTCAAAAATTCCAAAAACTTGGCGGACGCATTCCTAAAGGCGTTTTAATGATGGGCCCTCCTGGAACAGGTAAAACCCTTCTAGCCCGTGCCATTGCTGGCGAAGCTAATGTTCCATTCTTTTCTATTTCTGGTTCTGATTTTGTGGAAATGTTTGTAGGAGTTGGAGCATCCAGAGTCAGAGATCTTTTTGAACAAGGCAAAAGAAACGCTCCTTGTATTATTTTCATTGATGAAATTGATGCTGTAGGTCGCCATCGTGGTGCTGGTCTTGGTGGTGGTCATGATGAACGAGAACAAACTCTTAACCAACTTTTAGTTGAAATGGATGGGTTTGAGTCAAATGATGGTGTTATTTTAGTTGCTTCTACTAACCGTCCTGATGTTCTTGATCCTGCTCTACTTAGACCAGGACGCTTTGATCGTCGTGTAGTCGTCAATCGTCCAGATGTAAAGGGACGTGAAGGAATTCTTTCTGTTCATACTAGAAAAATCCCTCTTGGTGATGATGTTGATGTCTCTGTTATTGCACGAGGAACACCTGGTTTTACTGGTGCTGATCTAGCTAATTTAGTAAATGAAGCTGCTCTTAATGCTGCTCGTTATAATCGTAAAGTAGTTGCAATGTCTGACTTTGAAACTGCTAAAGATAAAGTTTTAATGGGAAGCGAACGCCGTTCAATCGTTATCAGCAACGAAGAAAAACGTAACACTGCTTATCATGAAGCAGGACATGCATTAGTAGGTGTAAAAGTACCTAATGCAGATCCAGTTCATAAAGTAACAATTATTCCTCGTGGTATGGCTTTAGGTTTAACTCAACAACTACCCGAAGCTGACCGCTACACTCATACTAGAGAATATATTGAAGGTCAAGTAGCAATTCTAATGGGTGGGCGTATTGCTGAGGAAGTGTTCTTAAATCACAGTACAACAGGCGCGTCTAATGATATTGAAAGAGCAACAGAACTAGCCCGCAAGATGGTTTGTGAATTTGGTATGTCAGAACTTGGGCCACTAACTTTTGGTAAAAAAGAAGAGCAAATCTTTTTAGGCCGCGATATTTCCAGACATCAAGATTATAGCGAAGAAACTGCTATAAGAATTGACCAAGAAGTTAAACGCATCATCCTAGAGCAATATAACCGCGCTAAACAAATTATTGTTGAAAATAAAGATGCTTTAGTAAGACTTGCAGAAGCTTTACTAGAGCATGAATCCTTAGATGCAATTCAAATTCGTAGAGTGATTGCAGGGCTACCTTTAGATGATAGCTCTGTTTCTCTTAGCAAGGATAAAGATGATAAGCCAGAACAACAAAAACCATCTGTTCTACGGCCAATTATTTCTCCTGTTGCGGGTGATAATCCTGCTACTGCTTAAGGAAAAAAATCTATTATGTTAGAATATCAGGCGATCCATTCAGGGTCGCCTTTTTTATTTATCCCACAAATTTTATTTATCTTAAGGTGAATTTATGTCACAACCTAGCACGCTTAAAGACTTAAAAAACAGCGAATATAGCAAAGAAAAACATTTATATAGAACAATTAAAACTGAATTAAGAGAAAATTTAATTAATAAACTTTCCAGGGGAGAAAGGATTTTTTCTGGTGTTGTTGGTTATGAAGATAGCGTAACACCACAAATAACAAATGCTATTTTATCTCGCCATAATTTTATTTTACTTGGTTTAAGAGGTCAGGCTAAAAGCCGTATTTTACGTAGTTTAACAAGTCTTTTAGATGAATATTTGCCTGTTGTTTCAGGTTGTGAAATTAATGATAATCCTTATGCTCCTATATGTCGTGTTTGTCGCAATTTAGTAAATGAACTAGGTGACAATTTACCTATTAGTTTTATAACGCCCGATCGACGCTATGTTGAAAAACTTGCAACCCCTGATGTCACCATTGCCGACATTATTGGGGATGTTGACCCAATAAAAGCGGCTCGTAGTGGTTATTTACTTTCTGATGAACTGACAATTCATTATGGGCTATTACCTCGTGCTAATCGTGGAATTTTTGCTATAAATGAACTTCCTGACCTAGCAGGCAAAATTCAAGTAGGGTTATTTAATATAATGCAGGAAGGCGATATCCAAATTAAAGGTTATCCTATTCGCCTGCCCTTAGACATAGCCTTAGTTTTTTCTGCTAATCCAGAAGATTATACCGCTCGTGGCAAAATCATTACCCCATTAAAAGACCGTATTGGAGCAGAAATTCATACTCATTATCCAAGTAATGTAGACGAAGGTATTGCTATTACTACTCAAGAAGCTTGGACTAATCGATTCAGTAATAATGAAATAAAAATTCCTCATTATATTTTAGAAATAGTTGAACAAATTGCTTTTGTTGCCCGTGAAGACACTCGAATTGATAAACGTTCTGGTGTTAGTCAACGCTTGCCTATTAGCACTTTAGAAAGCGTTGTTAGTAATGCTGAACGTAGAAAATTAATTAATAAAGGTGATTTAATAGTCCCACGTATTAGCGATGTTTACGCATCTTTACCAACAATTACTGGAAAATTAGAATTAGAGTACGAAGGCGAACAACTTGGAGCTAGTAAAATTGCTCAAGATTTAATTAAACGTGCTGTGGGTAAAACCTTTATGCGCTATTTTAGTAAAGCAAATTTTACTTCAATAGTTGATTGGTTTAACTTAGGTGGAACAATTAAAGCTTCTGATACTAGTACAGATGATGAATACCTACTGGCTATTAAATCAATTAATGGGCTATTTCAAATAATTAGAACTACTAAATCTATAGAAACAAATCATGCTAGTTTAATTGTTTCTGCGGCAGAATTTTTCTTAGAAGGCTTATATGCTCAAAAGAAAATTTCTCGTAGTGAACATAATATTTATTCTGCTGCTAAAGTTGAAAAATCTAGTCGTTATGTTGCTGATTGGACAGATTTGGATGGGGTTAATTAAAACTTAAGAAAGTATGCTTAATGGATAAATTATATTACAAATCTGCAACTCAAATAGCAAAAGCTATTTTGGCGCGTGAAACTTCTTCAAGCGAAGCTTTAGACATTCATTTTAAGCGTATTGCAGAACATAACCCTAAGATAAATGCAGTAATTACATTAAATGAAGAAGACGCAAGAAAAAAAGCTAAAGAAGCTGATGAAGCTTTAGCTAAAGGTAAAGTTTGGGGCCCACTTCATGGAGTCCCTTTTACAGCTAAAGACACTTTTATTACAGCTAACCTAAAAACTTGTTTTAGTAATCCTTTATATAAAAACTATGTGCCAAAGGAGGATGCCACCCTAGTTGCTAAGTTAAAACAAGCTGGAGCTATTCTTATGGGTAAGACAAATGCTCCTGATTTTGCTTTTGATTGGCAATCAAACAGTGCTTTATTTGGTCGAACTTCAAACCCTTATCACTTAGATCATATTGTTGGCGGCAGTTCTGGAGGTTCAGCCGCAGCATTAGCATCTGGGTTTACTCCAATATGTTTAGGAAGCGACATTGGCGGCTCTCTTCGTGTTCCTGCTCATTGCTGTGGAATTACAACTATTAGACCAACCGAGCATGCTTTATCAGACTTTGGACATTTGCTTTTCCCTGACCAACCTAAAGTTGGTCGCAGTATGGTGACTTGTGGCCCCATGACCCGAAATATAGAAGACTTAAAGCTTGCTATAAGTATAGTTTGGGACAAAGATACTAATAACTGGTTAGTCCCTCCTGTAGAGCTAAAAAATCAGCCTTCTATAACAACACTAAAAGGGCTAAAAGTGGCTTACAATCTAAAATTAGGTACAGTTTGTCAAGAAACTAAAAAATTATTTCAGCAGTTTCTTGATCTACTAACAAAAGAAGGTTGTAAAGTAGAAGAAGCACAACCAAAAGACTTTGATTTAGAACAAATTCAAGAAGTTTGGGGAATAATTTGCGGAGCATCAGATATTCTTGCATCACTTCCTATAACAGCACTAAAGTTTTTACCTAAATTATGGCTTCGTTATAAATTCCCTAATACTAGATTTCTTAAAAGTTTAATTAAAGGAATAAATAGCTCTAACCGTAAATTAATGTATGCTTTACAAGCTAGAGATAAATTTATTCAAACGGCAGACGAATTTTTTACGACTTATGATGTGTGGTTAACGCCTGTTGGAACAAGTAGCGCGTTTAAGCACTGTAAAACAGGTAGCCAAATACCTGTAGATTCTAGGCAAATACCTTACACAGATTTTTTTGCCCCATTTAATTGCCCAACAACAGTTTTAGCTAATCCAATAGCAGTAATTCCTATTGGGGTTTCACCTTTAGGGCTACCAATTGGTGTGCAAATCCATGCTAGACGTTGGCAAGATTGGCGATTATTGGAAATAGCTGGACTAATGGAAAATCTTACAGGTGGCTTTAAGCCTCCTAAACTCTAAAAACTCTTTTACCAAATTTGATTATTAATTATGAATAACCTAGAAATTTTACCCGAAAGCAATAAATTAGAATCTCAACCTGTTCAAGCTAAGTTTAACCCTTTAATTCGTCCCTATTTAGTTATAACCATTGGGTTTGCTATTGCAAGTACTATTGTTGGGCTACCATTTGCTTTAATTTGGTTTTTAGGTCTTGGTCAATGGTGGGCGCGTCATTATTTTGATAGATTAGAATGCCAATTAGGTAATAAAACCCTTCGTTATCGAAAAGGCATTTTATTTCAAGTAGAAAAAACTATTCCATTAGAAAATATTCAAGATGTAACCTTTATTGAAGGGCCACTTCTTAGACATTTCCATTTAAGTATTCTTAAATTTGAAACTGCTGGTAATAGTGCTGGTCAAGCTAATATGGATCTTACAGGTATTATTAATGCTCATGAATTTCGTAATAAAATCCTTGAAGCTCGTGATACCTTAAAATTAAAATCTCGAAATGCCATTCAATTACCAGAAACAACCAATACTGATATTTCAAATAATCAGCTTGCTACACTACAATCTATTGAGCGTCATTTAGGCGATATTGTTGAGTTACTAAAAGAACGCCGTAAAGAATAGCTTTTTGCTAAAGCTTCTCATAAAATGCTCGAAATCCCCAAAAAATAAAAAATACAAATAAATTAGGAGAAAAATCTATGGTAATGGTGCGTCCATTTCAAGCTTTACAACCTACTACAGAACGGGTGATAGAAGTTGCAGCCGTTCCTTATGATGTAGTCAATAGTGAAGAAGCACGTCTTTTAGCTGCTGGAAATCCTTGGAGTTTATTGCATGTTTCTCGTCCAGAAATAGACTTACCTGTTGACACAGATCTTTATAGTGATGAAGTTTATCAAAAAGGGTTAGAAAATTTTCAGCGTTTACAACAAGAAGTTCCTTTAACACTAGAAGAAAGCCCAATGCTTTATGTTTACCGCTTAAAAATGGGCGAACATACTCAAATAGGCGTAGTTGGCTGCTGCCCAGTTGACGAATATGACAACGATATAATTAAAAAGCATGAAAAAACCCGTAAAGATAAAGAAGATGATCGCACTCGCCATATAATAACCTTAAGAGCGCAAACAGGGCCGGTTTTTCTTACCTATCGTGGACAAATAGAAATAAATCAAATAGTTGAAGAAGTAATAGCTACTAAGCCATACTTTGATTTTGTGGCTTCAGATTCAATAAGTCATACAATTTGGAAAGTTAGTGATACAGAAAAATTAGCTAAAGCTTTTGAAGCTGTCCCACTGTCGTATATTGCAGATGGACATCATCGCGCTGCTAGTGCTAGCCGCGCTAGAGCGTCATTAAAAGCAGAAAATCCTAACCACACTGGGACAGAAGAATACAACTATTTTCTTGCTGTAATGTTTCCGTCAGATCAGTTACGTATACTGCCTTATAATCGCGTAGTAAAAGACTTAAATAATCATAGCGAAACTGATTTTGTAGCTGCTATAGAAAAAGATTTTGTAGTTACAGAAAACGCCCCTGCTAGCCCCGTTAATAAAGGTGAATTTAGCATGTACCTAAATAAAAAATGGTATGGGTTAAGTCCAAAAGAAAAAACAAGTAGCCAAAATGTAATTGATTCTTTAGATGTAAGTATCTTACAAAACAATCTTTTAGCTCCAATACTAAATATTCAAGATCCACGTACAGATAAACGAATTGACTTTGTAGGTGGTATTAGAGGAACTGAAGAACTAGAAAAACTAGTTGATTCAGGTAAAGTTCAAGTAGCATTTTCTCTTTATCCAACTACTTTAGATGACTTAATGAATATTGCTGATGCTAATGAAATTATGCCTCCTAAGTCAACTTGGTTTGAGCCAAAATTAAGATCTGGAATGCTAATACATTTAATCTAAATTGACCCACAATAGAATGAGTAAGTAAGCACAAGACAACATTTAGTAGTATGTCCACTTATCAAGTAGCTTACTTACTCAATAAAAAACTGTAATCCCCTATAGAATGAGTAATAAAAAAACAGACCACATTTAGTAGTGGTTTAATTGATCGCCTAGTACTTTTTCGTAAGAATTAAATATTTACTACAATAAAATCCTTTATAATCAATAAGATACAACCAATAGTTCAGAAGCTACTTGACATAGCTATAGGCTTAATATACCCTCTAGCCAATTCGTAGTAAAAGAGGAGAAAAAAGCCGTGATGAGTTATAGAGAAGCAGCCCTTGAAATTTTAAGAAAAGAACGCCGCCCAATGACAGCCAAAGAAATCATTGCAGCCGCAACAACTAACGGACTTTTAATTGTTGGAGGGCTCACACCTGATGCCTCTCTAGCAGGACGACTTTATACCGATATACAACGCAATGGTAAAAAATCTTTATTTATCCAAGTTGGGCCAAGAAAATATGCTCTAAGAGAGTGGAATGATGAGACGGCTAAAGTAGTAGAACAGCCTTCTCGTCTTAAAGTTATATTAATGAAAATAAGCATTAATAATTTATGCGAAAAGTTTTATAACTCTATCATGGCTTTAGCAGAAGATCTAAGAGCTAATTTCATTCATGAGCTTTTAGCAGGAATGCGAGCAGCAGGAGCTAATGTTACTAATCATTTGCTTTTGTTAGGAGTTCATTCTGGACGTGCTGAATCAGCCTCAGCAAGCGATATTGCTTTACTTTTAAGATATTACAGAATTAATCAACCTGCGATTTTTGATGCAGCAATAAACATAATGGAAAAATTCCCTGAAGTAGCAATGTCACTAGATGAAACTGAGGACAAATCAGCAGCCAATGCTCTACGAAATAGCCGACGAGGGTCAGGAAGTTTAACAAGACAAAAACTATAGTTATTAGCAGGCTACAAAGCCTAAATTTTGAGCCTGCTTTTTTGCTAGGTTAAAGACTTAAAGTTCTTAGATATTCTTTTAGATCATTAGCAAATTCTTTGCGTTTTAGAGCAAATTCTATTGTGGCTATTAAAAAGCCTAATTTATCGCCTCCGTCGTGTCTTTTACCATTAAATTTACAAGCATAAAATGGACGTTTTTCAAGTAACTTTCTCATAGCGTCTGTAAGTTGTATTTCCCCACCAGTTCCTTTACCTGTTTGTTCTAAAACTGGGAACAAATCAGGAGTTAAAATATAGCGACCAATAATAGCAAGTTTTGAAGGTGCTTGTTCAAAGGTGGTTTTTCTACCATGTCAGTAATTTTATAGATTTGATCTGTTATTTTTTCATGTGCAATTACGCCAAATCGGGAAATGTTTGGCCCTTCTATTTCTGTAACTGCAATTACAGGAGCTTGATACTTTTCATAAACTTCCATCATTTGTTTTAAGCAAGGTTCTTGAGAATCTACAATATCATCTGGCAATATTACGGCAAAAGGCTCATTGCCAATTAAATTTTTACCCATTAATACAGCATGTCCTAATCCTAAAGCTTTTCTTTGTCTTACATAGGAAAATTCCGCCAAACTAGTAAGTTTATTTAATTCCGCCAAATTTGCTTCTTTACCACGTTCTAATAGAGTTTGTTCTAATTCAAAACTAGTATCAAAGTGATCTTCTAAAGCATATTTGCCACGTCCAGTTATAATAACAATATTTTCAATTCCACTGCTAATAGCCTCTTCAACGCCATATTGAATCAAGGGTTTATCAACTAAAGTTAGCATTTCTTTAGGAATAACTTTAGTAGCAGGTAAAAACCTAGTACCTAATCCAGCAGCAGGAAAAATGGCTTTACGAACTTTTTGCATAAGTATTGCTCCTTAAAAAAACAAAGTACCGATAAAATAATAAATTTATATATTAAAAAACTATTATTGCTGATAATAATAAATTTACCTATTTTTTAGTAAACTTTATCTTGTTATTATTTGAAAATAAAGTTTATATTTGTAGCTATATTTGAGTTTAAAATATCCTATCAAATTTACTTAAATCTAAAACATTTTATCCTAAAAATATAAAGCAAAAGATTAAGATAAATATTATGGGGAAAATATATATTAAATTGATAGGGGAAAATAGTTTCTTGAAAAATTAACAACTCTTTAACTTAAGCTTAAAGAGTAAGTTAGATATAACAATTAAATACTTATTGAGAGGTATAAATAATAATGTTAGGACAATTTGATCGTAAATTTTATATTGATTTTTTACGTGATATAGATGAAGCAGAAATGAGTGGTATATTACGTTTGCGTCAAAACAGAATTCTTAAAGCTTTATTTTTTGAGTCAGGTTGTTTAGTTTTTGGTATTAGCAATTTGCCAGATGAAGAATTGGGACAGCATTTAGTTAACACTGGAGAACTTGCAAGCGAACATTTAGAATCCATAAAACAACATGTTAATCGAACTCAACCATTAACTTTTTTATTACAAGCCTATAATTTAGTTAACCATGAAAAATTAGTAAAAGCTGAGTATGATTTAATTTCTAGTATGGAAATAACTTGTTTTAACTGGGAAGTGGGGGAATATACTTTTGATAGCAGTAAAACAGCAGACCATGAATTTAAGATTCAAATACGTGCGTTAGATATTTTAGCTAATGGTATACGTAATTTACAGGATGAAAACTATATTTGTAGTGTTATAGGAGATTTAACACAATATGTTTTACCTGTTACAGACCTTTTTAATCGGACTAAACGATTAAGCCTTACACCTCAAGAAGGCTATATTTTGTCTCTAATTGATACAGCAAAAACAGTTTCTCATCTAGTTTCTAGTAGTGGTTTACCAGAAATGGATGTACTTAGAATCCTATATGTGCTTCTAGCAA
This sequence comes from Blastocatellia bacterium, assembly GCA_016713405.1. Classification (NCBI taxonomy): domain Bacteria; kingdom Pseudomonadati; phylum Acidobacteriota; class Blastocatellia; species Blastocatellia bacterium. The sequence goes on along the minus strand of JADJPF010000013.1, from coordinate 65,198 downwards.
CAGGTGTTTTAGACCCATTAGAAGAAACTATAGATATTCGTACCTCTGTAAAGCTTGCTAATGCTAGTGGAAATCCAATCAAAGCTGTACCTGTTAGTGCGCCAACAGCATCTTTACCAAGGGCATCTGGAGCTTATCGCAAGCTTTCACCATTAGATCAAACTTATAGCAGTTTGCAAACAGCCCAGGCCCAAGCTCAACCTGTAGTACAAGCTCAGCCTGTAGTGCAAGCTCAAGCTGTAGTACAAGCTCAACCAACCCAACAATATCAAACATGTAGGTTAGACCAACCACAGCCAGCCAAGTCTAATAAAATAAACACAGCTAAATTAGAAGCTTTAGCAGGTATTAAAATCCGTTCTTCTACAGGTGCTAAAGATTCACAAGAAAATGAACAAGCAGAACAATTATTTATTCAAGGTAAACAACTGCTACGTACCGGAGATTTACGTAAAGCAGAAATAGCTTTTCGTCAATCTATTGATTTATCTCCAGATACAGCTAAATATTTATTAGCACTTTCATTGATTTTGGTTAAGCGTTCTGGCGCACGTAAAGAAGCTGAAGGATTATTAATTAGGTGCTGTGAATTAGAGTCTAGTGCTATTGAGCCAAGACTTCAATTAGCTAGCATTTATGAGCAAAGCAACATGTCATCAAAAGCAGAGCAAATGTATAAAAGTGTACTAAGTATTGACCCTCAAAATGCAGTTGCAAAAGAAAAATTGAAAAAAGATAGTTCTATTTGGAATGCTGATGTTGGCTCAATCTTTTCCAAAATATTAAAAAAATAAATCTTAAACTCAATCTTTTTTGGCATTGCAAAATTAGTTATTTTGCAATGCCATTTTTCTTTTTATTTAAGTAATTATCATTAATTTGTCAACTATCTAATATTTTTACCTTAAATATTGTTAATGCAGTAGATAAATAAAATTTTAACTCAAACTTACTATATATAGTGTAGTGGTTAAAATTTATACACTACATATTAAACTAACTTAATTATTTATAAGCAATTAACAAATATTTTTTAATATAATACATAATAAAATTTGTTTGACTATCCCTATTTGCTACTCTACAATCCAACCCACAGCAGACAATTGTTCATCCAAAATAAATACACTAGGAAAATAGCGTTGCAAGATTTACTAGCAAAAACAATGCCTGATGAAGATAAAGAAGATTTACTAAAAGAGTTGATACCATGGTATTTATCCTCAGAAAAAGAAAATCTAGTTTTATTAGAAAAAGCTTTATCTGAAGGGGATTTTGCTATTCTAATAGATTTAGGTGATAAACTTTATGGACATGGGGCAACTTTTGGTTTTCCGTTTATTAGTATTTTAGGGAAAAGAATTGAAGTAGCTGCAATACAACAAGATAGTTTGCAGATTTCTTCCTTAATTAAATGTTTAAGAAACTATCTAGAAGAAAAAGCCAACAACCTAAATTAATTATTCTATTAATCCCTTACCTATAAATTAGCAAGCATAAAATCATTAACTAATTCTAAAAAATAACGAGTATCTCTAGCTAGTTTATCCGCATCACGGTTCTTAAGTGAAGCAACAACAGATTCAGCTTGTATTGGAACTTGTTTAAGGTCTGGGATAGTTTGAAAAAATTTTTTTGATAATGTTAAATAAACTGGACGTAGTGAGTTATATAAAAGTTGTGCAAATACATTTCCACTAGCACGAGCAACTTCTGTATGAAACTCAAAATCTAGTTCCATTAATTTATCCCGGTCATTACAGGAAAGTTTTTCTTGTTCAACAATAACTTCTAGTTTTTTTATACTCTCTTCAGTAGCATTTTTGGCTGCTAAACGAAATAATTCTGGCACAACAATTAAGCGAAACTCTAACACAGATTGGACTAGCTTTTTTTCTAGTGGAAGTCCTGATTGAATTACAGACATCAAAAACTCAAAACTACCATTGCTTTGATAATCTAAAATATAAATTCCATCTCCATGTCAACTTCTACTAATTTCATAGCTTGAAGGCGTTTTAATGCTTCTCTTAAAGGCACACGAGTCACACCAAGCTGACGAGAGAGTTCACGTTCTGGAGGTAATTTTTCCCCTGCTTTTAATACACCTAAAAATATTTTTTCTTGTAGCATTAAAAATATTTCATCTGAAACCTTACGTTTTACCATAGGGAAAAAATTTGTTGTCTCCAAGTTTTGCTCCTTAGTGCAACATTATCAAAAATTTACTTTTAATAATTTGATTTATAGCTAGTAGTAATAAGCAGATGGCTTATTAGAATCAACTTTGCTACTATAACATTTTTCTAATTAACAAGTTTAGACATTAATTCCTGACAAAGGAGCAGATTTTATGGGAGAAATGGTACAAATTCCTTATAATGGTTCATCAACAACAGGTTATTTAGCAGTACCTGAAAGCGGCCAGGCCCTGCGGTTGTCGTACTACAAGAATGGTGGGGGTTAGTACCTCATATTAAAGATGTTGCAGATAGATTTGCTGCTGCTGGCTATGTAGCTCTAGCACCAGATTTATATCATGGCGAATCTACTACATCGCCAGACCAAGCAGGTAAGCTAATGATGAGCCTAAAAATTGATGAAGCAACTAAAGAGCTTAGTGCAGCAATAGATTTTTTACTTAATCATTCAGCAGTAACACCTAAAAAAATTGGTACAGTAGGCTTTTGTATGGGTGGACAATTATCTCTTTATGCTGCATCAAAAAATGAAAATGTAAGTGCTTGTGTAGTTTTTTATGGTATTCACCCAAACTTTGAACCAGACCTACCAAATATTAAAGCTGCTGTATTAGGTTTATATGCTGAACAAGATGCTTTTGTTCCTGTTGAAGCTGTAAATAAATTAGCAGAAAATTTAAAGAATTTAGGTAAGATGGCAGATATACATATTTATCCAAATGTAGATCATGGATTTTTTAATGATACTCGCCCTGTTTATAACCAAACTGTATCCCAAGATGCTTGGCAAAGAGTCTTGGCCTTATACCAACAATATTTGCAATAAAGCTTTAGTATACAAAGTTAAGCAAGAGCTTAAATCTTGCTTAACTTATCGTTTTAAGTTAAATTTTGATTTCAAAGTAGTTGAAAACATATCCATAATTTCATCCAATTAAGCCTATTAAATTAATAGTTTTTCAAGCTATCACAATCTTAAATTATTTTGCTAGGGGGTTTACTTTTAATGAGTACAATACTAGTAATAGCACAAAACACATTTCGAGAATCTGTTCGTGATAAAGTTTTATATAATTTACTAATTTTTGCGGTATTATTAGTAATTAGTTCTTTATTAATTGGTGAATTATCCTTAAACCAAGAAAACCTTATTATTCCGCGTATGGGTTTAAGTGTAATGTTGTTTTTTGGTGGTTTAATTTCTATATTTATTGGTACTGGGCTAGTTTATAAAGAAATTGATAAACGAACTATTTATGCAATGTTAGCTAAACCAATTGGTCGTAGTGAGTTTATTTTAGGAAAATTTTTGGGCCTTAGCCTAACTCTACTACTTAACTGTACAATAATGCTTACAGGTATTTTACTGTCTTTTACTTTGCTAAATTATATAAATGATAATGGTATACTAATAGCGTGGACTATTATTCCAGCAGGTTATTTAATATATTTAGAATTACTTTTAATAGTTGCTATTAGTTTATTGTTCTCTTCTTTTTCATCTCCAACTTTAGCAATTATTTTCTCTATTATTTTATATTTAATTGGATCTTTAAACCAAGACTTAAAGCTTTTTGCTGAAACAATCCCTTCTGTTACAGCTAAGTATATTGCACTGTTTTTCTACTATATATTGCCTAACTTTAGTAATTTTAACTACATATCTTTTGTTTCTCATGGTGGTAAAATACCTATAAAAGATTTATTAGCAGTAACTACATACACTATTATTTATACGGCAATACTATTATTAGCAACAATAACTATTTTTCAAAAGCGCAATTTTAAATAAGTCAACAGTTTATGACTTTTACTGATATAGCAAACAAATATAATAAATTAAAGCTTTTTTTTCCTATTTTGTTAATAATAGTTTGTTTTGCTAATACATTAGGTTATGACTTTGTTTATGACGATAATTATCAAATTGTTGAAGCAAGTAAAGCTCTATCAGATTTAAGTAAAGAAAATTTAATACGTCTTTTTGATAGAGATATTTGGGGATTTTTTAAACAACATTTTGAATCAGATATTAAAACTCACTCATCTTATTATCGCCCTATTTTTGGCTTAATTTATATATTTAATTATCAATATGGAGAATTAAACCCATTTGCATGGCATTTAACTTCGGTAATACTCCATATTTTTGCAGTTTTATTAGCTTATAAATTAATTAAAGACAGCCTACAAATGATTGGACAAGATAAAGAATTAGCTTCTTGGATGTCTTTAATTACCACCCTATGTTTTGCTATTCATCCAGTACAAACTGAGTCTGTTGCCTGGGTTGCTTCTTATGTTAATGCTTTAACATCTATTTTTATTTTTTCTTCTTTAATTTTTTATCTTAAATTAGATAATAGTTCTTTGCTGTGGTTAATACCAAGTTCTCTATTTTATATGTTAGCTTTATTAAGCAAAGAAGCAGCTATTATTTTACCGATATTACTAATAGTTTATGAGCTTTTTATTATTCCTAATAAACTTAATTTATTAGCTAGATTATTCCAAACATTTTTAAGATCTACTCCTTTTATTATTACTACAATAATTTATTTTTATATAAGAATTTTGGTTTTTGGAGCTATAACACCTGCTACAGTTGATACAAATTTCTCTAGCCTTGAAAAACCTTCTTTTATAGTTCTACTATTAAGTTTACCTAAATTATTTTTAACATATCTTAAATTACTAATTTGGCCTATTTCTAGCAGCCCGATTTATAGTTTTAGTTTAGTAAATAAAGCCTCTTTAAGTTTTTATCTTGCTTTAATTTTTTTATTTTTATTAATAGCCTTAGCCATTTTTCTTTCTTATAAACATAAAATTGTAATACTTGCTATAAGTTATCTAATAATACCGCTATTACCTGTATTAAATATAAGATTTTTTAAGCTTGAAGATTTAGTACATGATAGATATCTTTATTTATCAACAATAGGGTTTGGTTTATTAATAGCTTTTTTATTATATTCTCTAAATAATTATTTATTAAAAGAGCAAAATAGCCTTAAGCAAGTACATTCGCTAATTTTAGTGCTAATTTTTCTTTTAATATCATTTTCTAGTTTTATAACTATAAAACAAAACCAAGTTTGGGCTAGTGACTGGCATTTTTGGTCAACTTGTTATAAGAGTTTTCCTAATTCTTGTATTACAAATTTAGAATTAGGTAGATTAAATGAAGAATTAAAAAAAGATGACCAACTTGCTTTGATATACTACTTACAGGCAAAAAAGTATGCCCTGATTCGCTTATGCTTAGTTATAAATTAGCTTTACTTTATGGTAGAAACAATGATTTAACAAATTCAGAATTAGAATTTCAAAATGTTTTAAGAAATACTAAAAACCGTTTTATTTTATCAACAGCATATTTTAATCTAGGTTTTATTAATGAAAAAAGAGGATCTCTGGATAAAGCTTTAGAATTATACCAAACAGGATTAAAACTTAATCCTACAGGACAAAATTCTCAACAAGTACAAGCAATAATAAAAGAATTAACTGAAAATTTAAGCTCAAAAACACAGGAAAAATAACTGTTATTTTTGATAGCTATAAATAATAAATTTTATACTCTAATTAATTAAAGGATATTTAGTTATGAACATCAAAGTAGCATTAATAATAATTATTACTTGTTTTGCTATTCTTTATCCTTTACAAAAATTTTTGGATATTAACCGTCCACCACAAAAACAAGTAGAAAACATTTTATATATTGCCTCTCCAAAAACTGTTAAACAATTTGCATTTGGTTTTGATGGAGCCTTATCAGATCTATATTGGTTACGTAGTGTTCAATACTATGGCCGACAATTACTTACAGAAAGAAATGAAATAGATTACTCTAGGAAAATAGATCACACATTACTTTATCCTCTGCTAGATATTACTACTACATGAGACCATGAATATGGTGCTGCTTATTTATTTGGAGCATTATTTTTACCAGACCATGATTTTGATTTAGCACTTAAACTAATTAATAAAGGTATAGAAAATAATCCTAAGAGTTGGCGTTTATACCAAAGTCTAGGAACACTTTACTGGAAAAAACGCGATTATGAAACAGCTAGTGCTACATTCTTAAAAGGTGGAGATTTACCTAATGCTCCAAAATGGATGAAAATAATTAGTGGTGTGCTTTTAGCTAGAGGTGGCAGTAGAGCTACTGCTTGCCAGCTTTATGCTAATTTATATCAAGAAGCAACAGACGATTTAACACGTGGACAAATGGAACTTCAAATTAAACGTGTTTATGCTTTAGATGAAGTAGATTTTCTTAATGCGTTGATTGATAGATACAAACAAGCAACTACCCAATGCCCTACATCTTTATCTTTGTTGGTGCCTACAATAAAACAAAATCAAGAAACTGGTTCTTGTGGACAAGTAATTAAAATTACTATTAATGAAAAACAGGAAATAATTAGTGCTATTGGAGATCCTTTTTACTTTAATAAAGAGACTTGTAAAATACAAATGCCTTATCAAATTTATGAGCCATAAATTAACTATGTTCTAACTTTGCATTTTACAAAATTTAAAACTATCAAGATGCTTTTTAGGAGGATACAAAGGTGAAAACTGTAATAGAGATTGATAAGTTAAGCAAAGATTATATGGTAGGCTTTTGGCGACCTAAACCACAAAGAGCATTAGATAACTTAAGCATTCAAGTTTATGAAGGAGAAATCTTTGGCTTTCTTGGAGGCAATGGAGCAGGTAAAACCACTACATTAAAAATATTAATGAGCCTTATTTTTTCTACTACTGGAACAGCTAAAATTTTAGATCGTCCACTTGATGATATAAACATGCGTAAACACATAGGTTATTTACCTGAAGCTCCTTACTTTTATGACTACTTAACTGCACGTGAATTTCTTACTTATTGCGGAAAAATTTTTTCTCTCTCCAACCAAGAATGTAAAAATAGAATTAGTAGTCTGCTTAAGTTAGTTGATTTAGAATTTGCAGCAGATAGGCAATTACGTAAATTTTCTAAAGGTATGTTACAAAGAATAGGTATTGCTCAAGCACTTGTCAACGATCCAAAAATAGTTTTTATGGATGAGCCAATGTCTGGATTAGATCCTATTGGTCGTCGAGAGGTACGCGATATTATTCGCTCACTTCGTGAACAAGGAAAAACTGTGTTTTTTTCTACTCATATTCTTTCTGATGTTGAAGTTTTATGTGATCGTGTATCTATTTTAAAGAAAGGTAAGCTAGTTGGTTATGGTAAACTTTCTGATCTACAAGACCAGCGTGATTCTACCTTAGAAGTAGTAGTCCAGGGAATTAAATCTACAGATATTTCATCTTTTCAAGAAAAGGCAAAAAAAATAATAGAAACATCTAGTGGAATCCAAATCCATATCCAAGATGAAAGCTATATTGATGCAGTATTAGCATTGATAAGACAACATAAAGGAAGGTTAGTCTCTATTAATCCTGTAAAACCAGCACTAGAAGATTTTTTTGTTAAAGATAGCAGTTCAGAAAATGTTAAGGAACGTGTAGAAATATAATTCTCTAATAAGCAAAGCCTACTTGTAGTATTTGCAATTACTAATATTATTAAAGGCTTTAGTAATAAAAAGAAAAGTTTAAGGATTAAGACTTGTGAAGACGGAAACTAAATTTTCTATCCCTATTTTAGACTTAAAAGCACAATATAAAAGCATCCAAGCAGAAATAATGTCAGCCGTAGAATCTGTTTTTGAAAGCCAATACTTTGTTTTAGGAAAAGAAGGTATAGCCTTAGAAAAAGAACTTGCTAACTACTGTCAAACAGATTTTGCTATTGGATGTGCTTCTGGTTCAGATGCTCTGCTACTAGCTTTAATGGCAATTGATATAAAGCCAGGTGATGAAGTAATTACAACACCTTTTACTTTTTTTGCTACGGCTGGCTCAATTGCTAGATTAGGTGCAAAACCTGTTTTTATTGATATTGATCCAGATACTTTTAACTTAGACCCTAAGTTAATTACAGAAAAAATCACAGAAAAAACCCGTGCTATAATCCCTGTGCATCTTTTTGGTCAATGTGCTGAAATGGACGAAATCCTAGCTATAGCTGAAAATCATAATTTAGCAGTCATTGAAGATGCTGCTCAAGCAATTGGTTCAGAATACAAAGGCCGTCAAGCGGGTTCTTTAGGTCTAATTAGTTGTTTAAGCTTCTTTCCTACTAAAAATCTTGGTGCTGCTGGTGATGGCGGTATGATGCTTACAAATAACGCAGAACTAGCAGAAAAACTAAAAATTTTACGTGTACACGGAAGTAATCCTAAGTATTACTATAGAACGCTAGGTATTAATAGTAGACTAGATGAGCTTCAAGCGGCAGTTTTAAGAGTTAAACTTAAGTATTTAGAAAGTTGGACAAAATCCCGCCAAGAAAATGCTGCTTACTATGATAAGTTATTTGCTACATATAACTTAAAACAAGTTAAAACGCCTAAAGTGCTTCCCTACTGTCGTCATACTTTCCATCAATATACTATTTGCGTTTCTGATAGAAATAATTTAATGAATTACTTAAAAGAAAATGGTATTACAACAGAAATTTATTATCCATTAGCACTACACGAGCAAGATTGTTTTGCTTATTTAGGCCAAAGCTCACTACCTGAGTCAGAAAAGGCTGCTGCTACAGTTTTATCACTACCAATTTATGCAGAATTAACTAGAGAGCAACTTGATTATATAGTTTCAAAAATTGCTAAATTTTATGGAGAAAATTAAAGAAATACTTAGAAGCCAATTATTAATTTATGGCAACAAAGATAAGTAACCGTCGCATACTATTAAAAAGAGTAGAATCCCTTCCCTTGTCTAGTCCAAATCCAGAACAAGTAAGGGTTATTTTACAGGTAGACAACCGTTTATCAATTGGACAAGTAAATATTCCCCCTATTGACCAAGGAATATTAGAAGCCACCGCCCTAGCAACAATACAAGCCTTAAAAAAAGCTCTACCTGAAGGAGCAGTATTTGTCTTAAAAAAAGCTCTTAAACTAAACCCTAAGTTTTTAGATGATGCTTTAATAGTTACCGTTTTAGATGTTAGTTTTGATGATTTAGAGTTAAATTTAACTGGTGCTAGCATTGTAAGATCAGAAAAAGTTATTTGGGGAACCGCTAATGCTGTTTTGGATGCAACTAATCGTTTTACTAGCTTTCTACTAGAAATTGAACAAGAGCAAGATAGGGATGAACTAGATCCAGAGGATTAAAATTGTTATGCCTAATGAACAATACCTAATATTAAATGAAAATGATGATGACGAAGATAATGACGAAATAGCTAGAGATGCAAAAGATTTATTTAGCTCTTCACTTTATTATATTAGTTGTGGTGATTGGACAAATGCACGTGCTGCTGCTGCTGAAGCAAGAGATTTATTTGATGAGTTACATTTTGTTAAAGAAAGTGCTGAGGCTCGTTTAATAATGGGGTTTATTGATTATGAATTAGGAGATTTTAAGACTGCTTTGCCAATGCTAGCTTCGGCCCAACAGCAATTTAGCTCTGTGGGTTGTAAAGACCAGCAATTTGCTACTCTTTATTTACTAGCTTATTGTCACTTAGGGCTTGAAAAGCCTAGTAAAGCTATTTACACATTAAAACTAGCTCAAAGCATAATCAAAGCTACCCCGCAAATCTTAGAATCAGAAAATTCATTAAATAGCTTTTTACCAGATCTAAAAAAAGTTAGTGATTCAATCAATTCAATGCTAGAAGATTTACTAAGCAAGCATCCAGAAAATTAACTACAATGTAATTAATTTAATAACTACTTCTCAAATAATGGCATCTTTTATATTATTAATTTAATTTAATGATAAAAATATGTCAAAAATAGAAGTTAAATCAAAAACTCTTCCTTCAAGGTGTGAAATTTGTCACCAAAAAGATTTCTTTGATCCTATAAATAACTATTATCAACGTTGCCAAAGTGCTTTTTTTTCTATATCAAAGCCAAAAGAAGATATTAATGAGCTAAAAAATGAATTAAAAAATCTTAATTCTCATATAGAAAAAGTTCGTAATGAAATAAAAAAACATCAAAGAGATAAAGTAGAACAAGTATTTGTTTTAGATAAATTAATAACTAATATTGGCAATAAAGTTATTGCTAAGGTAGACTTTCTAGCTGCTAAATTTGTTAATTATTGGATAGTTTTTGATATTTTATTAATTTTAATTCTAATACTGCTGCCAACCTTATTAATAGGATTTATAATCTTAAAGTCTATAATTTCTGCTTCAGTAGCAAACTAGTAGCTAAAAATAAACTATATATCTTATTATAAATAAGATATAAGCATACCTTTTTAGGCCAACAAAAATTTTTGAGGTATTAACCATGACTAAGTTTTATTCATTAGTATCATCATTATTTCTATTTTTATTATTTCTATTAATGCCGCAATTAGCTCAAGCGGCTGAATATAAAATTGTTATTAGAGTAGTTAGCGGCGATACAATTATTGTAGATGGTGGTCAAGCCGTTCGTTTAATTGGTGTGCTATCACCTCAAAATGATGAATATTATGCTAAAGAAACCCGTCAATTTCTAATAACACAACTACTTGGTCAAGAAGTAGATTTACTAGATGACAATAAAAATGCTATTACTGCTCACCGGGATGAGTATGGACGTAGATTAGCTTATGTTTACCGAGTTTCAGACAATTACTTTGTTAATGGAGATTTAATTAGGCGGGGATTTTGCTTTTACTCAAATAAATATATTCAAAAAAATGCAACAGACTTTTTAATCTACCAACAAAATGCACGTAAACAACAAGTAGGAGTTTGGCAAAAAACGTTTTCTTCTCCTGCTGAACAAGCTGAAATAGAAAAACGTCCTTATCAAGAACCTGCTTTTGAATTTAAGCCAGAATATAAAAATGCAGATATTAGAGTAGAAATTCTTTGGGCAAAAAAGGCTGACCCACGAGTTAAAATTACTCGTAGTGCTGAAGAAGCAAAATTCTTAGGCAGTCTTTACACAGATCCACAACTTAGTGAAGGTAAAACTCCATTATTAGTACAGTTAAGAAAAAATTTTGCTTTAGAATTAACAAAATATTTCCAAAAACAAAATGTTAACCTAACAATAGAAACTGTTGGTGATCTAGCAGAAACACTTAAATTTTTAGCTGATGGTATGGAACAAAGCGATGCAGATCAGTTTTGTGCATTACCAATCAACAAAGAATTATTTGCTGGTTTAGAATTTAAGGAAGTGATTTTTACTAACGGTAGTAATTTTTCTTATACTTATCTGGTTGAGCAATAGTTTAGTCTAGCCCAGTAGTTGCTGAGCTAGTTACTAAATATAAGAAATTAAATTTATTAAAATTATTAATTACTTGCTTCTTGCTCTAAGACTTCTTCTTCATAGTCTTCAAGTAAATCTGTTGTATCTAAAAATTCTTCTAAAGAAAGAGCAGAAACCATTCTTAAATTATTCTTAATAAACTTGTTTGCTGCACTACTTAATAACATAGTAGCAGCCTTTTCTTTAGATTTTGATAGTCCTTGTAAAACCATTAATTCTAAAGCACGGTCAATAGTTTTGTTGCTAGTAACAGAAATTTGCCTATAGGATTTTAGAGGACGACCTATCCTTGCGGAATTTTCTCTGTTAGTTTTCTTTTCTACACTTTGAGTTTTTTTCATTACTTTTTCTCCAACTAATTAATAAATATATTAAAGATAAAACACAATATTTGTTTTAAGAAAAACTTTTACTAATTCCCCCCACACTTAGTAATTATTTCTAGTGTAACTATTATATTCAGGAAAATAAATTTTTAAAATTAAATCTCCCAGTTTTTCGGAAAAAATATCTGCAATAATGAAAAAAAAAACATTAAAGTAATGGAAATTATGTAAGTGTTTAAAATTATCAAGAAAGTAACCTATGCAAAAAGAAAATTTTATTGAAAAATGTTTGCAAGTATTAGGAGGAAAAGTACAACTAACATCAATATTTAGTTTATATTGCCAAGTTGAACGTAGCCTATATTTATCAGATCAATTAGTAGAAAAATACAAAATTAATGTTTATCGCGCCCAAGGCGGACGTATTCGTTTTGAAAAATATTTTGCTGAAAAAACAATTATCACGATATTAAATGACATGGTAGGAAAACAAAAAACCCTACCTATAACAGAAAATAAGTCTTCAACATCATTTTCTGATTTAGATGTATCTGAAATAATGGCAATTAAACGTAGCGTGAGGCTATATCCACGTAATTTTTTAGCACATATTGATGAGTATCAACATGATTTTCAGGGGCTAAAATTTGTTAATAATTTTTCTACTTATGTATTAGACTTACCTAGTTTATCAGCTACTTATTATTTTGATCCAATGCTTTTTCTTTGTTTAGGACTATTAGATCAACAAACTAATATTTATACTTCCTACGGTAATTTCCAAAATATAAATAATATTCCAACTCCACTAGAGGAAAACTCCTTAATGCCAAATAATATTTTACAAATAGATACTATCTCTAAACTAGAGTATAACTTAGAGATAAATAAAGACTTATTTAATCTTATCTAGCGACGACAATTAAGCTGTTTATTAAATTCCAGTGAACTTGTACCATCTAAATTTTTAATTACAACTTGAAACTGCCTCTTGCCTTGTAAAAACTTAACTGGAAATGTAGCAAGTAAACTCTTTCCTTTTAAGTAAAAGTCTGTAACTATTTGATCATTAACTAAAATTTGAGAATTAGTCTTAAACCCTTTTCCAATAATTTTTACTTTTACTGTTTTACGTACCTTACAGGCTTTTACTTTGTTAATTTTAATTAATACAGGTTGTGTTTTAATATTATTATCAGATGTTGTTAATATTGGTTTTTGTTCTACTACTAGATTAATAGAAGGTTTTACAATATTAGTTAAGTCAATTATTACCAAGCGTTTAATATCTATCTCATTAGTTAAGGCGACTAATTTATCATTTGTCAAAGTAAATCTAGTTGCTGTTCCAATTAGTTTAGCAGTAGCTAATTGTTCACCTGTTTTAGCGTCAAAAAGAAAGATATCTTGGTTTTGAGTACCAACAAAACCAACTTCCCCATTTTCACTAAAATTTAGGCTACTACTAGCAACAAGGTTTGTGTTAGCAGGTGGTAAAAACACAGTTGCACCCCAAAATATTCCTAAGCTATCAGACTCAATTATTGAAACACTATTTGCTAAAAAGCCATGATTTTTACCTGTATTTACAATAGCAATTTTTGCTTTATCTCCAAAGCTAGTTAATGCTATTTTGGCTGGACTATCACCTAAGTTATATTGATCTATTAATAACCCTGTAGAAGTGTTAAAGGAAAATAACTTATTGCTTTTTGTTGCTGCAATATAAGCAACATTACCAGTTTTATTAAAAACTAAGTTATTACTAGCAGTTAATCCTGCATCAGGAGGAATAAAAAACACACTTTTAATTTGTTGTCGCTATTAAGTTCTAATATAGTTATTTTAGCAGTAGCAACAGAAGTAGCTGCTAATAAAGATTGTTGTCCCTGATGAAAAACAGATAAGCTACTTATACCACCATTTAGAGGGAATTGCTGCACCATACGACCAGTTGCAGTTTCAAAAACAAGCAAATTACCAATATTTTTATCAGCAACTATTAAATGATCCCCTGTTGCATCAAAAACAGGTTTTAAGGAGTTAGCTAGAATAAAATCTGGTGGCAAAATAAAAGCAGAAACAAGTTTAAGTTTTTTAGGCTGGCTAATATCAAGCAAAGAAAGCGTTATAGGCTCGTTTTTTGTTGGATTATTTAGATTTACTACAGCTAATAACTCTTTTTTACCATCACTAAAAAGGCTTAAACTACTAGCCCTTTTTCCTGTTTGAAATTTAGCTAATTGTTCTCCTGTATTTAGTTCATAAGCACAAATAAAATCATCTGTTCCTGAAGAAACAAAAACAGTATTTTTATTAACTACCAGGTTATTATTAGCATTAATAGCAACACTTTTTGGTATTTGTCCAACAGATTGAATAGGTAAAACTATAGGATTATTTTTAGAATCGTTTGTTTGTTGAGCTTGTACAATAACAATATTTGTAGTTAGAAATAAGAAAGATAAAATTATTATATAGCTTAAAATTTTTCTCATATTCTTTACCTAAACTCTATTGATAAATTTAATTGTGTTTTTTGGACTTAGCAGTTGGTTTATTGGTTGTTTTATTATCCGCAACAATGTCTTTATTATCAACTGAAGCAGAACTAGCTTTAGCAGCCATTTTTTGTTGCTCAGTAGTAACAGTAGCAATATTTTTTGTTGGTGGTGCCATACTTCTTTCTGATTTATCTTCAGAATTAAATCCAGGGTATTTAATACGGTGGTGGTAAATACTACAAAGTGTTTGAATTAAAGCTTCTCTAACTTGGTTAAACTCTCTCATTGTCATTTCACATTCTTCTAGTTGCCCATCAGCAATAATATCTTCTGTAATTTTTTTAACTATTAGGCGAATACTTTCTGGAGTTGGATCATCTAGCGTTCTAGCAGCAGCTTCGGCACAATCAGATAGCATTACAATGGCAGCTTCTCGGCTTTGTGGCTTAGGCCCTGGGTAGCGATAATGTTCTTCATTAACTGGTTCACCTGTCTTTGAATATTGAGCAAGAGCTTTATTATAAAAGTAATGTAAGCGTCTAGTTCCATGATGTTGAGGAATAATATCAATAATTTCTTTTGGAAGACCTGATTCTTGTCCCATTAAAATACCTTTTCTAACATGTCCTGTAATTACACTAGCACTACGTTTTGGCTCCATTTTATCGTGCGGATTTGGCCCTCCTGCTTGATTTTCAATAAACATATTTGGTGCCATCATTTTACCTATATCATGATAATAACAGCCTACACGAACCAATAAAGCATTGGCATTAATTGCTTCAGCAGCCGTTTCTGCTAAGCTACCTACTAACATAGAATGTTGCTGTGTCCCAGGTGCTTCAATAGCTAATTCTCTCAAAAGTGGCAAATTCATATTAGAAAGTTCTAGTAATTTAACATCCGTTAAAATATCAAATAAAGATTCCATTATTGGCATTAATAAACTTACTAGAGCAGCCGTTAAAAGCCCCCCTCCAACACCATAAATAATATTATAAACATAAACTTCTACACCTACGCTTTGTCGATTAAATAACATTACTGTAACAATTGCTAAAGCATTAATTAAACCAACAATTGTTCCTGCACGAGTAATAGAATTACGATGTCTATAACGCTCTACCCCATAAGTAGCAGCAATGGCACTTAAAATTGCATAAATCATCAAGCCTAAATCACCACCACTTAATAAACCTGTAAAAATACAAACAATTAGCCCGCATAGTTCTGCTGCAATTGTATCTAGTAAAAATGTCATTATTAGGGCTGAAGCAGCAAAAGGAATCAAAAATTCATAACGGATAGGGCTACCAATCAGGTCAAAAGTCATTGCTACTTGTTGACATAACTCTAGCCCTAGACGAATTAATATAGTTTGTAAAACTAAAATAAAACATATTACAGAAAAAGATCTAGCACTGCCCAAACGTTGACGTAAAGTTGTACGACTAGAGAATTTTCTTAATGCAAATACTGTAGCCAAAGTTAAGATAAAAAGACCTATAAATTGACCGACTTTTTGGCGATAGTTAGAGACTTGTTGTAAGGCTCTTACTTTTTGTAGGACTCGTCCAACATATGGAGTAACTAAATCTCCTCGTCTAGCTACTATTTGATTTTTTACGAAATTGTACTTCCAATGGGGTCACTTGTTGACGGGCTAGAGTTTTAGCAGCAGTAGTTAATGAATCGCTATAGCGTAAATTAGCAGCAAGAAACTGCTTAAAAGTATTAGCTAATTCCTTTTTTTCTTCTATATTAAATTCTTCTAAATTAAGAAACTCTGTAACCAAATTTTTTTGAGCAACAACCAAACTAACTACATCACGGCTTCTTAGTTCTTCTTTTTCACCTGTTTGAGTATTTTGTACTACAATACGACGACCTAAAATTTCATCTGTATTACTAGTAGTATATATATAGGGACTCATTACTTTATCAATAATAGCAACTATTTTTTGCTGTAAAGTAGGATTAAATTGTTTTTCAGCTAGTAAAAGCAATACTAATATCATCTTTTCCTAAAATCGTATCATTTTGAATAGTTGGAATAAACTCTAGCAAAAATTTTTCATATTCTGCCTTTTGCAAATCTTTTTCTGTTAAATTAATACGTCCAAACTTAGCTTTTAATGCTAAGTTATATTTATTCTCTATTTCTGCTAATGTATTGTTTATAGAGGTTGTTATTTGAGTCTTTATTTGTGGATTATATTCAAATATTGGTGCTACATTTTCAACAGCTTGTTCACGTAATCTTTCTGTAGTATCTTCATCAATAATAGAAAAATCTTGTGGAGCTAGCACATCTAAACTAACAATTCCATTATTGATTATTAAGTTGGTAGAAAATCCTTGATAACTAACAATTGTTAAGGTTAAAAGCAAAGCAACTACAATTAAGCCTGCTGTAGAGCTAATTCTATCTGGTAAATCGCTTTGAAACTGCTTTAGAAAGCGACGAATAGCTTTCCAACGTTTTTGTAGCTGATTAGCTAAGTCTTCATTGCTTTTTGGTTGTTTGTCTGAATTTTCATTGTTTTTTGGCTGTATGCCCATTTTGATCTTAAATAACTATCTTTTTAGTTAATCATATCGGAAAAAATTATCCCAACATCACTGCTAGAATCATTTAATAAACTATTTGATGATAAAGACAATTTTCCTAATTGTTGATCAATCTTTTCTAATAATGCTTCTAGGCTTTGCTTTTGAGAAGCAACTATTGCAATTGCATTATGTAATCTACATAAATTTTCTACTTCTTTGACTGCTACCAAATCACATTTATTAAACACTAAAATTCTAGGTAAATTATTTAACTCAAGTTCTAACAATATTTTTTCTACAGAAGCGATTTGATTTAAGTAACGTGGATTAGCAGCATCAACTAAATGTACTAATAAATCTGAGTCCTCCATTTCTTCTAAAGTCGCCTTAAAAGCTGCTAACAAGGTTTCTGGTAAATCCCGAATAAATCCAACTGTATCATTAATAACAACTTCTTGTAAACGTGGCAGTCTCAATAGCCGACTACGAGGGTCTAGAGTAGCAAACATTCTTTCTTCTGCTAGTACATCGCTATTAGTTAAAGTATTAAGTAAAGTTGATTTACCAGCATTAGTATAACCAACAATAGAAATTACTGGTAAACCCTTACGAGTACGTTTAGCGCGACGAGCTTGGCGAGCAGTTCGGATTTTATCTAATTGCTGCTCAAGCATTTTTATTCTTTCACGAACTCGGCGACGGTCAACTTCTAGCTTTGTTTCCCCCGGCCCACGTCCACCAATACCACCCATAAGACGAGACATTTCCGTTCCCTTACCTGTTAAACGAGGTAATAAGTATTTTAATTGTGCTAGCTCAACTTGAATTTTTCCTTCGCTAGTTGCAGCTTGTTGGGCAAAAATATCTAAAATTAATTGGCTACGATCAATTATTTTTAAGTCCGTTGCTTCATTTATTAATCGCACTTGTGCAGGAGACAAATCTTTATCAAAAACAATCATATTTGCACCTAAACGCATACTACGAATAACTACTTCCTCTAACTTACCTTTACCAATTAAATATTTAGGGTCTAATTCGTGACGACGTTGTAAAATGCTATCAAGTATAACAATACCACTAGAGCGAGCTAATTCTTTTAATTCATCCATTGAATCTTGAGCTTCGGCTAAACCATCAGTTGTAACACCAACTAAAATAGCTCCATCTTTGCCAGCCATTTTCTTTTGTGAAGCAGAACGACGAGCAAATTCTTCTTCTAAAGACTCAATTAAAACTAAAAAATCTTCTGTTAATTCATAAGGGGGCCGAGGATCTAAAAACGCCCAGTTACTATTTTGTGAATTTGCTAGCAAATCATCACTTTCATCTATAGGCATTAAATGTGCTGCTTTGACTAGACCAGGTAGACCAGTTTTAGAATCTACTTCAATAGCTGCCATTAAATCTAGTCGTAACAAAGCTAAGTCGGTTAAGTCATCCTGGGTTAATGGTTCATTATATAAATGAGTATGTAGACAACGAAGGCCGCGAAAACGTTCTTCACCAGCACGTACACGCTTAAAGTCAGGTAGTTCTATTTTCTTGGCATCTCCAACAATTACATACTCTATTTGTCCTCTACGATTAACTAAGACCCCTATTTGACGACCAATTTCATGAGATAGCTCTGTCATTAGCCTAGCAAAATCTTGTGTTACAATTTCTTTAGGAGGAATACGCCGTTGATAAATTTTTTCTAAACGGCGCATTTGATTTGGCTTTAATCCTTTTATATTTCCGTAAACGTTACTAATAATTATTCTCCTATTTTTATAATTAAACCTTAGTAGTAGCTTTTTCTATTATAGGTTTAATTCGGTTACAACTATCTAAAAGCTTTTGCCTAGTAGCAGAAAGGTTACAAGCAGCATCAATTTGTTGACGCTCTCTAGCAGAGACGCTTTCCTTTTCTAGCTCTTCAGCAATTTTTTGTGCTTGTAGTACATAAAAGTTTAATTTCATTAAGTAAGAATTAGCAAGTTGTGTTGTATCTGTATGAAGCCGATACAATGCTAAGTTTTCTTGAATTTCTGCAATTAAAGCAACACTGCGCTTTAATACATCATAAGTTAACCTAGTAAAATAACTATCACTAGAAGAAGGCTTAAAAGCGTCAAATTCCCAAGAAGAAAGCACTAAAGTAGAATGTTCTAGGTTTAATATTTTTACGGCTGATGGTCTTGGGGCAGTTTGAATAGAGCGAATTAGCTCATTAAGCGTGCTTAAACGTTCTTGAAGACCTGTATCATCAACTTGCCCTAAATCATCTAAAGTGCGCTCATTAAGTGCTGTGGCAATACTACTTACATCAGGTTTACTAACTGCATATGGATCTAGCCCATGCAATATAGCTGTACGTTGCAACATATCTCGAATTTGTGATAGTCGCTCCATATAAGGTTGGGTTTTATTGTAGTCATTTGCTAGAAGTTCTAAAGATCGCTGGGAAAATTCTATAGCAGAAAATAACCCTTCTTGTGACATAGGGTTATTTGGATCCTGCATTACTTCTGCTGCTGAATTAAGCAAAGCTAAAGAAAATTGCTTTAACTGTTCGCTTTCTTCCTGATAGAAATAATTAAAACGATTACGCATTTCTACATTAAGCTGTACACATTTAGATAAAACCTGCCCACTATAAAAACTTTCGCCTAAGTCGCTCTTAAATTTTCTTATTTCTCCAATTATTCCACTAGAAATAAGCTGATCATAAGAGGAGGTTGCCCTAATTTGCTCATTATAATAAATTAGCTGTGCTGTTGCACCAAGTGAGCCTACAGGGGTATTACTACGCCATTTACGAGGCAATAGTTTTTTTATTGATTCTTCTAGCTTTTCTTCGCTTTCAACATTTATATGAGCAATGCCATCATCATCAACCCAAGAAAATGCTCTAGCTAGCAAATAATCAGCCTTAGCAAAATCATCTGCTGAAGGGTTAAGTTTATTAAGAAAATATTTAGCTAGAAAACTAAGTTGTGTTTGTTCAAACTCTGGATGTTGTTCAATATAAACTCTTAAATCATAAGGAGAAACATGTTTATCTAATTGATCAAACCACTCATTAGTAGCAACTATTTCATGTGCTACAGACTCCAGACGTGTTACAAGTGCTGGAGAAGAATTTTTTTGGATTACTTCATATAAAACTTTTAGTGTTCCATATAAGCGATTTAGATCAAAAGGTGGCTGCATTAAATCTTCATCGCCTAAATTATAAGATAGAGTTTCATAATGATCTTTAATTGACCAAATTAACTTAAAATCTGCTAATACTCGTTTATAAATTTGTAATAATTTTGGATTTGCGGAGTCTTCAGAACTCACTAGCGTGACCTCCAGAACTCAATTGAAGGTACGCTTTTAACTGCCATTATAACACATCCAGCTAAAGTGATTTAACAATTTGTTTAAAAGCCGTAGTAAGTAGATCCGCTATTGTATGGCTAGCT
This sequence comes from Blastocatellia bacterium, assembly GCA_016713405.1. Lineage (NCBI taxonomy): Bacteria > Pseudomonadati > Acidobacteriota > Blastocatellia > Blastocatellia bacterium. The sequence goes on along the minus strand of JADJPF010000013.1, from coordinate 44,788 downwards.
GCACCTAACCAAACACCTATTAGCATTCCCATTAAGTAATATTTAGGTATCACTTTTGCTAAAATTAATATTTGATTAGTATTTTGAATTATTAACCCTTCTAAGTCAGGTGTTTTACTATAAAAAATCAACCAAGCATAGCTAATTATTATAGTGACTAGAGTTATAACTAGAAAAAAGTATCCTATTCTTACTAAAGTTCCTAAAAAAATACCATGTGTAAAAGGTGATCTATGGCTAAAAATTTTTTGGTACGGTAGCCATAAAAATCTAAGCGGCCCCCAACGCTGATATTGTTTGCTATTAATATCTAAGTCAGGGCCAAACATTAGCCCGCCAAATAACATAAATATTGTTACTAAAACACTTAAATTTAAGTCTTGTGTATAAAAATAAGTAGCTAGAAAAGTTGGCAAAACTAATAAAAAGCTAATTTTGTCATGAGTTTTTCCTTTAGGCATATATTTTTAATTTGGTTGCCAAGCTAAAGACTTAAGTGCAGCAATAGCGACTTTTCGGACGTTTTTATCTTGACCTTGCTCTACAAACTTAATTAAATCAGCTTTTAAGTTGTTATCCGTTATTTTTGTTAGTCCTTTAATCGCTGCTAGGCGAGTATAAGGATGGTCACTTTCTAAACAACTTCTTAAAATAGATATAAATTCAGGATCTTTAAGTTCAGCAATTATATTAATAGCATATACCTTAAAATCAATATCTTTCTTTTCTAAGAATTTGATAAATTTAGCTTTATAGCTTTTCTCATTGCTTTGAGCAATTTCTTTATCAAGTCCCTTACATTTCTTTAACAGCAAACAGATTACAAAAGACAAAATATTTGGCTCATATGAGTATTTGTTAGCTGCTTGTGAAATTTCAAGAAAAAAATCATCAATTAAATTAAGTATAATACCTATTCTATTTTTATAACTAGTTATTAGTTTAACAATTTCATCTCTTTCATTATAAGAATACTTAACTTTAGCAGATAGAATAAATATAATATTAGGATCATTAAAATCTATTGGTATATCAAGTCTTGATAATGCAGTAGATGCCGCTTTTCTAACAGCAAGTTTTTTATGTCCAGTTAAAGGTACTAAAATCTTTTTTTATCTCAATCTTACTAATATTGTTAAGCTGAGGAACATAATTTAGTGCAACTTCTTTTATCTCATCATTAGGATGATTTAAGGCATCCAGGATAGCTAAAGAGGCTTCTTTTGAAGGATTTTCTGAAATTAATCTAAAAACATAATGAATATTTGGGTTTTTAGCTTGTTCGATGACAGCAGAAAGAGCATCTTTATCTGGAAATTTTGCTAAAGCTTCTAAAACTTTATAGAGTTTTAATTGTTTATATTTATTGAGTAATTTAACTAGGTATGGAATAGTTTTAGGGTCTTGAATTTGCCCTAAAGCATAAGCAGCACTGTCTCTTATCTGCTCAGAGCCTTCTAAATATTTAATTAATTTAGGGACAAATTCAGTAATTTTTAGATCTCCTAATAGCTCAATTATAGAGCAACGTAAATCTATAGAATATTTAGAAGTGTCTTTTAACATTGAAGTTAATAAATCTATAGTTTGAGCATTATTAATAAATTTTTCTAATTTTCCTAATATACTTATTATTCCTCTTTGTATATTTTCATCGCTTCTAGAAATCAGATTAATGATTTTATTAGTAAATTCTGCCTTAATAGATTCATCTTCAATGTTTTCAACTATTTGATTAAAGGCATAATTCCATTCATTGTTTTCTAATATATTTATAAGAGAATTTATAAATTTGTCTTTTTCAAATTCTGAAATGCTGATACTAGAAAAACTTGCTAATGCTTCTGCTGCTTGGCTATGAACATACCTTGATGGATGATTAAGATTAGTGATTAAAGCTGGTGCTAACTCGTCTATTTTAAGTTCTTTCGCAATTGATGCCCCATAAAACTGAGCATTTTCTTTAGTGCTATAAAGTAAATTTCTTAGCCTTGGAATAAGTGTTTGTTCTGGAAAACGCTTAATTAAATTAACTATAGGATTATAATAGCTAAAGCTGTCAAAACTCTTTTCTAGTTCAACAAAAAGCCTATTTATCAAATTTGGGTCTTGTTGGACTATATTAGTCACTAAATCTTTATATTTATAATTATTTAACAACATTACTAATTTATTAAATAACTTCTCATCAGAATTATTAAGAGTATAAATAAAAAAAGGTACTACATTAGAAATTTTGCATTTAACTAAAATTTTAAGAATGCTGTTTTGAACCAGTGTCTTAGTATTTGGCAATAAATTAGTTAATGCTAGAAAAACCTGTGAATCATTCTTAAATTTTGCTAAAGCTTTAACTGCTTGATTACAAATAAATACTTTGTTATCAGATAATAAAGAAATTAGATCTGGAATAATTGAATTATCTTTAAATATTGATAAAAATTTTATGGCTGTTTTTCTTAATTTATTTTCTAAAGTTTCATCTTTAGCCAAAGCTATTAACTTAGGTAAAACAATTGAATCTTTAATTTTGGCTAGTGCTTCTACCGTAGCTATAAAAATTTCTGGATTTGCAGGATCAAGTAATGGCAGCAGGTCTTGAACTGCTGGTTTTGCTAGTTCGCCAAGTTCACCAATTCTAGCTATTAAATCTAGCTTTACTTCCAGTTCTGTAGCAGATTTTAGCTCACTTAACCATTGACTTAACATTTATATTCCTACCTTTAATACGCTATTGAAAAATATTATAGTGACTATAAGAAAAAACAAATAGTTGATATAGTGCTAAGTTTCTTATCTAAAGGAATTGGTTCAAAATTAAAAAATTCTAATGGTCAAAAGGCTTTAGATATTGCAAAATTACAAAATCATAAAGAAATCGTTGAGTTGTTAGAGTAAGTATTTTATAAGCTAAAAACTATGTTTTTAATTTTAGTACAACAAACGCTAGAAGATATTTCTAAGCAAATTACTGAAGCTTCTACCCAGGTTTGGAAACGTCTAATTGGCTTTATCCCAGAAATAGGATCTGCGTTTCTTATACTGGTTCTTACCCTTTTGCTAGCACGCTTTGTTCGTAGAACAATTAGCCGTGCAATGGCAACCACTAAAGCAGATCAAAATATTCAATCCCTCGTTGTGCGTATTGGCGGCATAGCAGTTTGGCTAGTCGGTCTAGCAGTAACTCTTAGTGTGTTAAATGTTGATGCAGCAGCACTTTTTGCCGCACTTGGTTTGACTGGTGCTGCACTTGGTTTTGCAATAAGAGACATAATTGCTAATTTTATTGCTGGCGTAGTTCTACTTTCTACAAGACCTTTTAAGATAGGCGATTTAGTAACAATAGAAACTTTTGAAGGCATTGTAGAAGATTTAGCTATACGTGCCACTATTCTAAAAACAGTTGATGGTAAAGAAGTTGCTATTCCAAATGCAAAAGTTTTTAGTGCTGTGGTTGTAAAACATTCCTTGCAAAGCTCTCGAAGAGTTATAATAAACTTACCAATTGATGATAGTTGCTCTTTTGAACAAGTAAAAGATATTGTCCTTAATACTCTCAAAAATTTTGAGGAAATAACTGAAGATCCTGCTATTTCCATTAGTATTACCTCTTTTTCAGCTAATGTTATTAATTTAGAAGTTTGGTTTTGGGTAAAACCTGAATTTGGCTTAGGTATAATTTCTACACAAACTAAATTAGCTATTAAAGCTGCATTAGATAAAGAAGGTATTCAACTTGTCCCAGCTAATACCATGACACTTTTTACAAAAAACGAACAAATAATTAAATAAATATACCAGTAAAAATTTATGATTTTGCCAGCTTGGGTTGTCTTTTAAGGTAAGTGCCGTCATAATAATCTGTTTTTTTACTCCCTAATTTTTCTAATATATTATGACTGAACAAATTACCCCTGCCATTATCGCTGATCACGGCCTCAGTAATGAGGAATATCAAAAAATTGAGACTCTTTTATCTCGTAAGCCTAATTTAACTGAATTAGGTATTTTTTCTGTAATGTGGTCTGAACATTGCTCTTACAAGTCTTCTAGAATCCACTTAAAAAGACTACCAACAAAAGGCAAGTCTGTTGTTCAAGGGCCTGGAGAAAATGCAGGTATTATTGATATAGGCGGTGATTGGTGCGTTGCTTTTAAGATTGAATCTCATAATCACCCAAGCTTTATAGAACCATTTCAAGGCGCGGCAACTGGAGTTGGTGGTATTCTACGAGATATTTTTACTATGGGAGCTAGACCACTAGCTATATTAAATAGCCTACGTTTTGGCTCGCTTGAAGAAGCACAAAACCGCTATTTAATGAGCAGAGTTGTTGCTGGAATTGCTAATTATGGAAATAGCTTTGGCTGTCCTACGGTTGGCGGAGAAGTTTATTTTGATAATTGCTATAGTAAAAATCCTTTAGTTAATGTTTTTGCTTTAGGAGTAATGAAACGAGATCAAATCTTTTTAGGTAAAGCTAGCGGACTAGGTAATTCAGTAATTTATGTTGGGGCAAAAACTGGCCGTGATGGTATTCACGGAGCAACAATGGCATCAGCCGAATTTGACGAAACTACAGAAGAAAAACGCCCAACAGTACAAGTTGGTGATCCTTTCCTAGAAAAATTGCTACTAGAAGCTTGTTTAGAAGCTATGCGATCTGGTGCTGTTATTGGTATTCAAGATATGGGGGCCGCTGGCCTAACTTGTTCAAGCTGTGAAATGGGCGCACGAGGCGAAACTGGAATTGACTTAGAGCTAAACTTAGTCCCTATTCGTGAAGAGCGAATGACAGCTTATGAAATTATGCTCTCTGAGTCCCAAGAACGAATGCTTTTAGTTGCTCAACCTGGTCGAGAACGCGAATTAATCGATATTTTCACCCGTTGGGGACTTGATGCAGTAGTAATTGGTAAAGTAACAAACACTAAACACTTAAGAGTTTTTTATAATGGTGAACTAGTTGCAGATATTCCAAACAAAGCTTTAACCGACGAAGCACCTATTTATCAACGTCCAATAAAAGCCGTTGAAATTACCTACCCTTCTGCTACAGAACTTAAAGAAAAGTATTCTTTAAGTTTATCAGACGTGGAAAACGTATTTCTTAAACTTTTGTTTTCTCCTAATTTATCTTCTCGCCGTTGGATTTACCGGAAATATGACTATATGGTAAGAACAAATACTATAGTTTTACCTGGGTCAGATGCGGCAGTGATTCGTATTAAAGAGACACGAAAAGCAATTGCAATGTCTTTAGATGGGAATGGGCGATATTGTCAATTAAATCCAAAAGAAGGAGCAAAGCTAGCAATTGCAGAAAGTTGCAGGAATTTAGTTGTAACTGGAGCGCGACCTTTAGCAGCAACAAATTGTTTAAATTTTGCCTCACCAGAACGTGCAGAAGTTATGTGGGCATTTAGTGAAGTAATAGATGGTATTACTGAAGCTTGCCAAGCTTTTTCAACTCCAATTACAGGAGGAAATGTTAGTTTTTATAATGAAACTGAAGGCCAAGGTATTTACCCTACACCAGTTTTAGGAATGGTTGGACTTATAGACGACCTTAAAAACTTAATTACTAGCAACTTTAAGGCAACAGATGAAATTATTTTACTTTTAGGAGAAACAAAAGAAGATTTAGGAGCAAGCGAATATTTATCAACTATTTACGGTCAAATCATCGGCCAAGTACCAAAACTAGACTTAAGTTATGAACAGCAAGTTCAAAAGCTTTGTCTACAAGCAATTAATAGAGGCTTAGTTTCTTCTGCTCATGATGTTTCTGATGGTGGCTTATTAGTTGCTTTAGCTGAGTGTTGCCTAATGACACAAGGAAATAGCCCAATAATTGGAGCATCAATAGATTTAGATTTAACAGCATTTCAAGATATTTCTTTAGCTGCTACATTATTTGGTGAATCTCCATCCAGGATAATTGTTTCTGTAAAATTTGATAATTTGTTAGCAATAGAAGAGTTAGCTAAAGAATATGGTATTTTACTTACTCCGCTTGGGAGAACTTGTAAAGATAGTTTTACCGTTAGGATTGAGCAAAAGGAAATACTCAATTTGCAAGTAGATAAATTACAACTAGACTGGCAAGAAAGCCTAGGAAAACTACTAGCAAAATAGTCTTAATGTAGGAGCTATTATGTCTGATCAAAAAAACAAAGATTTAGCTAACAAAGAGCAAGAAGATCTTGAAAATAAAGAATCTAAACCATTAGTTAAAAGTGAATCTAAGCCATTAATTGGCGCATCAATGACAACCAAAGTAGGTTTAGGCTTTGGTGTAGCTTTAGGAATAACTGCTCTTAGTTCATATGTAATATTTCGGCTAATGAATCGAGTTAAAATTGAAGGGCTAGAAAACATTCCAAGCGAACATGAAAATGTCTTATATTGTCTAAATCACAACTCAATGCTAGATAATTTTGCTTTTGAAACAGCCGTTTACCTGCCTAAAGTATTTTTTCAGCCAGAATATTTACCTGTTAATCTAGCAGATCGTAAAAATTTCTTTGGCGACCCTGCTTCCCGTAAATTAAAAGATAAAGTGATGAGTATTTTAGGAAAACATTTTTTTACTCATCTACGCGCCTACCCTGTAGATAGAAAAACCCACGATATGGGTCAAGTAGAAAAATGGGTCGAACTCTTAAAACATAATATTGTGGTAGTTTTTCCAGAAGGAACTCGATCCCGTGGCGGTGAAATGGGAGAAGGAAAACTGGTGTAGGCAAAATGATTTACCTGGCACGCCCTAAAGTAATACCTGTAAGAATGATTGGAATGGATGAAGTTTTAGGTGTAGGCCGTATTATTCCTCGTGCTTTTCGTACAGTAAATATTATTATTGGTAAACCTTTAGATTTGACTGAGTGGGTAAATTACCCTATGCCTACAGATCCAGGTGAGCAATATGGTCTTTTTAAGGGTATTGCAGATGAAGTAATTAGTGAAATAAAAGCTCTAAAACCAAAAGAGAAATAACTTAAAATCCAAACAATTTTCCTAGTTTTAAGCTAGGGCGTGTTATAGAACAATCAGCTTTTTTTAACAATCGTTGACACGCACTAGCATTTTCTTCACTAGCATTAATAGAATTTCTGGCTTCTTTTGTAATTGGTGGAGTTAGCCCATTAAGTTGATAATAAACAAGTAGTTGCCCGTAAAGTTCACCTGTATGGATAACAGATTTTGCCCAGTATTCTTGTTTAATTTCTGTATCATTAGTTTTAGCAATTAATTCTGAGCCTTCTGTTATAGATTCTTTTAGTACTTCAACAATTTCTGTTTTTGTTGAGTAATCTTTGATAGACAAAGCAAAATCTTGATCTACACCATTTACAACATTAACAAATGATTTGTTATGGTTAGCAACATGCAACATTTGTTCTGCAAAGCTACGAGTCTTGCAATCAGGGCGAAAAGAATAACGATCTGCTGGAAAATCTTCAGCCATTGCTAAGAGTTTTTCATTAACACCTTGCCACTGACTTAAAAAATCCTTTGTTAGGTGATAGGATTGTGTTTGAGAATCAATAAAAAAGAAGTTTTTAACACCTTCAAGGCTCATTAATCCTAAGATTAAGAATGCCAATAATGACCATTTAATTGCTAAACGACGGCCTTTTCTCATAACCTTACCCCTTTCCTTTTAGATAAACCCATAGAGAGACTAAACAAATTCTGTGCCATAAAATAGAAGTGTGTTAAGTGTTTATCTTAGTAGGTTTAGGAAACTTAAGGCAAAATTTAGCTAATTTTAGGTGCCCGCTTCTGGGACAAAGTTGTTCATACTCGGATAAAATAAAAATTTTTAATTATAAAATCTATATATTTACTAATAAATACACGTCCGTTATAATGCTTATTATTAATTGCATCTATTTTATGCTTAAAATAAATTAGATATAAAGAATTGTCTTATGTTAATAAATTCTTTATAATTGCATTTTCCTCACAATTCTTAAAAATCATTATTTTATTCATTTTATTTGAGGGCATTATGTTACGCATTTTTAGTGCTATTTTAATTATTGTGTTTTTTGCGCTTCCTTTAACTGCTAATCAAAATTTAACATTTAACTGTCCTTTAGAAATCAAAGATGTGAAGATTACTTTGTCTAATTTAACAAAAGTTCAATCATCTATGGGCAGTATGGGTAACATGAGCGGCGGTATGGATAGTATGGGAAGTATGAGTAATAGTTCTGGGGGAACAGGCCCTTTTTCAGCCAATGATGAACAAAGATTAGTATTTGTGATGAAGTCAAAAAACATCGCAACTCAAAATGTTTCTAATATATATTGGGAATCTTGTTATACCAATAAAAACAAAGAAACTATAGTTAAACAATTTAAGTCAAGTAAAAAAATTAAAGCTAATGGTGAAGAAACTATCAAAGAAGCGGTTTCATTAGACTCTAAATCCTCTCCAGCAACGGCTAAAATTGGTATTCATATACTAAAAATAGAGTATGATGATAAAAGTAGTTGGGAAAGCAAACCTGTAAGTGGAGAGATTCCTTACGTCTACATAGATGTAAAATTTGATAAATAAATACTAGCAATATTGCTTAGTCTTAAATTATCTTGGAAATATTAAAAATATTTCTAAGATTTCCTTTATTTTTAAGGTATCTATATCTTATTATCCTTATATAAGTAATGTTATAACCAACTCTACATCACTAATTTAATATATTTTTTAATCGTTATTTCTTCTTTATAACTTTTCCTTTTACAATCTTACTTTTTAAATAAGTCTCTAGGTTTTGACTAGAAATAATAAAAAATAATTTCCAAACTTAAATAGGATTTAATATTAAATTCCATTTCCAATAATTCAAATAGTTAATAACACTGTTGTTACTAATTAATGCACTGTAACTTAAATCATACGTAGCGTTGAAACCCTACACTACATATCTATCACCCAGTTGGGGCTTAAGATTAAAATATTAGAACATTTAGTTTACACTGTAATTAATTAAAGCAAGGTTAAAAGCTAAAACCATTGAGCTAAGCTTTATTACTGCTAAAATTGGCAAAAGATATGAAGAATTGATGCAACAAATTGGCGATCAAATCGGTTATAAATTGCAATATCGCTTAACAATTGACCAAAATAAATTACAACAAATGGTAAAAGATCTAATTGCTAGTTACTCTAGTTTAGGAGTTGTAGAGCCTGGTGTTAATTTAGCTAAGCAAGAAATTACCATTAAACTTAATCTACAAATAACTAATTTGCTAAAGCTTAAAGAACCATTTTTTGAGCAAACACGTTGGCAATTGCTGGTCAAATAAGCAATTTTGATAAACCTCTCGCCAATCCTAAAAAATGAGGAGCTTTTATGTCTGAAGAACAAACAGAAGTAAAACAAGAAATTACTCCACCTACAGCAAAACTTGGGCCAATTGAACGCATTATTGGCACTCTTATATCCCCTAGTGAAACATTTAAGGATATAGGTTTAGTCCCTGGTGTAATCGTCCCTGTAGTTTTATCTATAATTATTTCTTTAGGTAGTACAGCAATTATCTTGTACAAGCTTAATGTTAAATGGGAAGCACTTTATGAAAAAGTTTTCTCTGAACAATTAGAAAAACAAGGTAAAAGTTATAAGGATCTTCCACCTGATCAAAAAGAGCAATTTGACACACAAATCAAAACTGCTGCAAAGGCTGCACCCTATCTTAGCTATATTAGCCCAATGGTTTCTTCTATAGCAGTTCCTATGATTTTGGCATTAATTTTTTATGGTGGTGTAACATTGATGGGGGGACAAACACAATATAAAAAGGTTTTTTCCCTTGTTGCACATATTTTTTGTACTGTAACATTAGCTATCCAACTAAGCTTAAACGTGTTGATTGTGTTTATTAAAGACCCTTCAAGCTTTGATCTTACCAAAGGCACGCTAATTACTACTAACCCAGGAATGTTACTTCCAGCAGGTTCTAACAAAGCTTTAGTTGCGGCACTAACACAATTGGATATTTTCACTATTTGGGCATTAATTTTACTAACAATAGGGCTTCCTGCTATCTCTAAAAATCTTTCTAGAGGTTTTGCCACTGCCATAGTTTTTGGTTTATGGGAGTTTATGCAGCAGTAGCAATATTACTAAAAATCTTATTTAGTTAACCACTATGCTTAAATTGTCTTTAGATCTTGAACAATTTATTGACACGCTACCAGACTCAAATAGCGTTCGTGTTTTTATAGAACGCCTTTTTGAAGAACACCCAACAGTAGCTACTAGATATCTTAGCAATCAAGATCTAATGGCAAATTTATGTACTTTAGCTAGTTATAGCAATTTGCTTTCTGAAAGCTTACTTCAACGACCAGAATATATTTCCTGGTTAGCAAGAGAAAAAGATAAAGATTTAACAAAACTAAAAGACAAAGAAGCTTTATTAGAAGACTTGGCGCGGTTTGTAGCAATTAATTCAACCTTAAGTGAACCTGCACGTTTAGCAAGATTTAAGCGACGTGAGCTTTTAAGAATTTACCTAAGAGATTGTCTAAAACTAGCAACGCTTTCTGAAGTCACAGCAGAATTATCTAATTTAGCTGATAGTGTTTTGAGTAGAACACTACAAGTTTGTTATCAACCTTTGTTAAGCCGTTATGGTCGTCCACAAATTCTTGATGAGCGGGGCCGTTTTGTTGCGGCTGAGTTTGCAATTATTGGACTAGGAAAATTAGGCAGTTTTGAGCTTAATTATTCATCAGACATAGATTTAATATTCATTTATTCATCGGATGGAGAAACTGCTGGAACTAAAGAAACAGTTTCTAACAAATATTTTTTTACCAAACTGGCAGAATCCATAGTTAAAACAATTAGCTCTTCGCTAGTAGGAGAAGGGGCAGTTTTTCGTATTGACCTTCGGTTGCGGCCTAGAGGTCGAGAAGGTGATTTAGTTGTTTCACTAGCTGAAATGCTTCGCTATTACAGAAAAGAAGCTCAAAATTGGGAACGTCAAGCCCTAATTCGTGCGCGTGCTTGTGCTGGAGATGAAACTTTAGTAGAAAAATTATTATCAGAACTAAAAGACCAAATTTACAAGCCTGAGCCATTAATTGAAGCCTTAAAATCTGTACAACAAACCAAAGAAAAGATTGATCGGGATGTAGCAAAACGTTCTGGTGGCTATAATGTTAAGCTTGGCAAAGGTGGAATTAGGGAAATTGAATTTATTATTCAAGCCTTGCAGATTTGTTATGGTGGAAAAGATTCTTGGTTACGCGCCCCACAAACTTTAATTGGTCTACAAAGACTAGCAGATAAAAATTTAATTAGCGACTATGAACATACACAACTAGCCCAAGCTTACACATTTTTACGAACGGTTGAACACCGCTTGCAAATGGAACATGGGCTACAAACTCATAGCCTTCCAACTAGTGAAGAAAAATTACTTTTGCTTGCTCATCGTTGTGGTTTTGAAAATTACCCTGCTTTTGATCAAGTCTTACAAAATCATTGTCAAAATGTACAAAGTATTTACCAAAGGGTTTTTGGTCAAACACAAATAAAAGAAACTAATAAGTTTAGCTCATTAGACCCAGCCGTATTAAACATTTCTAGTAGGACTCAAAAAAACCTAATTGTACCTATTGCTAATTTAGAAGAACTATTTCAAGAAACTATTTTAGAGCTAGCATCTAAAATATCTTTATCCCAAACAGCAATAGCTGAAGCCATTGCTGAAGGGCTAAATTTATCAATAAATTCTGCAAGAGCTTTACGCCGCTTAAAAGATTTTGCTCTTTCTGCATCAACAGAAACAAGTAAATCTTTAGAATTTCTTACAAAAGAACAACTTCAAAAGCTAACCGTCATTAGTGGTAATAGTCAATATTTAATTCAACTACTAATTTCCCAACCTTATTTAATTAATTCACTAGGTCAAGAATTAATTGATCCTATATCTATAACAAGAGAAAGCATTTACCAAAATCTTTCATCTTCACTAGCTAATTTATCACTAGATGAAGCTATGATTAAATTTCGGATTTGCTGGCACCAAGAAATTATTAAACTAGGTTGCTATGATGTATTAAAACCTATAACTAATTTTAATAAAGCTCTACAAGAATTAAGGCAAATAAATTTAGTTCAAACCTCACTAGCTGAAGTTTGTTTAGAACTTGCTACAAACCTGGCTCTTAGCAACTTGTTAGAACGCTATACACCAACGCAAAACCCTATAACTTACAGTATTTTAGGCCTAGGTCGGCTTGGACATTGTGGAATAGATTATCATTCGGACTTGGACATTGTTTTTATTTATTCTGATTCTACAGGTGAAGCAGTAGAAGAAATTTGTAATCGAGAATTCTTTTCTAAGCTAGTAGAGCTTATTATTCAAATTCTTTCCACATTAAAGCGTGAAGGCACTCTTTACCGTGTAGATTTAAGGTTGCGTCCTGATGGCAAAAATGGACTTTTAGCAACAAGCTTTGAAAATTTACAAAATTATTTACAAGAACGTGCTGCGGTTTGGGAATTAATGGCTTATCTAAAGGCTCATGCTGTAGTTGGACAAACAGAATTCTGTAAACAAGTAGAATCTCAAGTTCCAGAAATAATTTTTTCAAAAAATGAAAATTACCTTACCAATTTAGCAACAGAAATCGACGACATCCGAAAGCGTTTAGAAACACAAAAAGGGCGTGAAATTGACTTTAAGTTTGGTGCTGGTGGAATGTTGGATGTTTATTTTGTAACACGTTACCTACAGCTAAAACACAAAATAGCAGATCCAGAAACGCGCGGAACTCTAGCATTAATTACACATTTAGCTGAAAAAAATTTATTAACTTCAGAACAAAAACAAATACTTAGTCAAGGTTATGGATTTTTAAGACTTCTTGATCATCAACTACGCTTGCAACTTGAACGCCCACAAACATTTCTGCCTCATAATGCTAGTCAAAGGATGGAAATCGCTAAACAGCTTAGTTATCAAGATGAGGCTAACTTTAATAACGATTATCAGCAACATCTATCATTAATTCGGCAAGTTTATCAGGAAAATTATTGCTTAAGAGGTTTTAAAGTAATTTTGAGAACCTAAGATAAGTGTCTTAGGTTCTCAAGCTTAAACTAGAAGGTAAAGCGAACACCTAATTGTAATTGGCGTTTTGCTGCGGCTGAAGTAAAGCCAAGAGGTTGAGTAGGTGATTTAGTATTATCGCCTCTTGCGTCAAAAGTTGTAAGTCTAGTTGTTCCAATAATGTTATTGATACCTGCAAAGTTAGTGCGGTTAAAAAGATTGAAGGCTTCAAAAGTTAATTCAAAATAAACACTTTCTCTAACATTAATACGGCGTGCAAGTCTAGCATCAAAACTATAAAACTCTTCACCTCGGCCTGTATTGCGCCCTACTGAGCCTGGTCTATCAGATTGAGAACGACCGTCTCCATTAGCATCAAAGCCAAGTAATAGATTAAATGGACGACCTGAACCAGCCGTAAATATAGGAGCAAATTGGAAATCTTTGAGCAATTTTGCAGTTAAAGAAGTTCCTTTAACTGGGCTAGAAAAAATACCACTAATAACAGCGCGATGACGTTGATCAAAAGAAGATAATGCACGATCAGCAGATAAGTTAAGTGGATTTTGTGCCGCAAAATCACTATTAAAATCTGTTACTTCATCTATTGATTTTGAAAATGTATAGTGAGCATTTAAGCTAAAATTGTTAACAAAGCGACGTTGTACAGCAATTGTAAAGGCATTGTAAAAAGATTTAGCTGTAGATTCATATACATTATCTTGAAAACGTAAGGGATTGCGAAAATCACTAGTTAAGCCTGCTGCAACTTGTGTTGGGGTTGGAAAACGAATAAAAGTAGCTTGTCCAGTGATTGGATTAACTGGGCCTGTAGCCTTAAACTGATTTATGTCTCGTGGACGTGTAATATTTTGTCCTCGAGTAAATAAATAGCTAAGTTCAAGTGAAAATCCTTTTCCTAGGTTTCTTTCAATACCAAAACTTGCTTGATAAGTAGTTGGTGTTCTGTAATTTGGCCCAAGTCGAAAACGGACTTCTAAAGGACGGCCCGGGCCCGGACTAATTCCAAATGGAGCTAGATCGGCTGCTGTAATAGGTCTTACGCCTAAAATCCCACGTGCTAATAAACTTTGGTAAACTGCAAATGAAGAAGGAAGCCCTAAAGCACCCGAAGTTGCAGTAGCCAAAACAATATTAATTTCTGTAGGATCTCCAAAACCTGCTAGTTCTGAAGTTACATTAGCTATTGAATAAATAACTGCTCCGTTAAAAATTCCTGCTCCGGCTCGAATGATAGTTTTACCATCAGAAAATGGATCCCAGGAAAATCCAACTCTTGGTTGAATATCATTTTTATCTGTTGGAATATTAAGTGCTTGATCATCTATTGAATAACGCAAACCATAGTTTAAGGTAAAATTCGGTCTAATTTTCCAAGTGTCTTGACCATAAAAAGCATAGCGAAAGACATTACCTCCGTCTGATGGGTCGCCAAAACCTTGTTGATAAACTATTGGTAAATTTAAGTTAAAAGCTTGTAGTGCATTAATTGGAGTTGCTAGGCTTGGAAGTAAGGCAGGGTTATTTGCTGTAAGAAATCCACTTATAGCATTAAGCACATTTGGCCCTAATTGTGGATTAGCAGCAATAATATTCGCTAATGGAATATTTGCACCAAAATTAAAGCGTCCGCCTCCAAAAGTTTCGTTAAAAGCGTCTACTGATGTAGCTAGCATTGAACCGCCAAACTTAAATGTATGATTACCTTTAACTATTGAAAGATTGTCTACAATATCATAGTGGCGTTCATAGGTTTTTGAAGGAAGAAAAATATCTCTCCCAAAGTTACCAAAACCTTCAATATTAATTTCAGGGCCTATTTGCTCATTTGGTACTACTTCAAAGCGAAAATAGGTATATTGTAACTTTAACTCATTAACAATAGATGGGCTAAAAAGATGATTTTCTGATAAAGAAATATTTCCATTAAAACTATCTAGTTTTCTACCTCTAGAAACTGCTGTAAGTGCGCCACTTGCTTGGTTTTCAAAAACAGAATCATTTAAGTTGACCCGTAAATAACCACTATCGTTACTACTGAAAGTTCGGTCAACTCTTGCTGAAAAATTAGTTTGATTTGATTCAAAAGGAAACTGTCCGCTAGCATTGCGGAAAAGACTTACTGTTCTTGGGTAAAGTGTTGATGTAGTAGTAAGAGCATTTCGTAAGCCTGTTGAAACCGCACTAAAAAAACTTCCATCAAGAAAATTAAATAATGCTGTTTGTGATGGGGTAATATTAAAAATATTAGGATCATTGAGAAGATTTACAAAAGTAGTTTGATCTTCCTCAAACCTTTCAAAAGCTCCAAAAAAGAAAGTATTACCTTTTACTAAAGGCCCGCCTAATGAACCTCCATATTGCTTACGATTAAAAGGAGATTTATCCCCAGGCGCAAAGTCAAAAACATTACGTGCATCTAATGTCTCATCTCGAAAATATCCAAAAGCACCGCCATGAAAGTTATTTGTACCCGATTTTGAAACAATGCTAATTATGCCTCCAGCAGCACCGCCAAACTCTGCACTATAGCTATTACGCAGAACTTGAAATTCTTGAACTGCTTCTTGGCTAACGGTTGGTAATACAGCACCGCTAGTAGTATTTGTTTCCGAACCATCAACCGCTACATAATTTCCACGACCATTATTACCTCCAAATGAAAGTCCAGATTGTGGTGTTTGTGCTACGCGAAAATCTGAAGCATCAGCAATATTATCTGAGTCTATAACACCTGGTGTAAGCTGTGCATAATCAATATAATTACGTCGTCCAATTGGAAGATTAGTAATTTGTCTAGCATCAATCACTGTAGATTGTTGAGTTCTATCTGTTTCTATAACAGCATTATTGCCTTCAACAACAATAATTTCTTCAACATTAGAACCAGCACTTAACTTAAAAAGAAGACTAGATTGCGCACCTACAGTAAGAACAATTGTTTGTGTACTTTCTGCAAAACCCTCTACAGCTTCAACAGTAACATCATAAGTGCTTGGTAAAATGGCTAAAAAAATAAAGTTGCCATTAGCATCTGTTGTTGTATTTCGAGTTGTATCTTTGGTTGTGTCTTTAAGAACTACACTAGCACCAGCAATTACAGCACCTGTTGAATCTGTAACTTGTCCACGCAGTTCAGCCGTGGAGCTAGAAGCTTGTCCAAAAGCAACAGAAGTACAGGCTAATAAAAAACATAAAAGAAAAGAAATCTTTGTTAGTTGAAACAAAGAAGTTAACTTTAGAAAAGAAATTAATTTTAACAATGTACACCCTCCTTATTAGAAATTATTTACACTAAGTATAATTCATTGAAAACATAAGATTTATTGGGCTATAAAATAAATTAGCACAAGCAAATATACCAGTTATTTAAGACCAAAAATTAATCTTAATTTCTTCTAAAAAATAATTAAGCTTTAAATATTTATAGAATTTTTGTGAGGACAAAAATAAATTGTAAGTATTTAATTTTAGAATCTTTGTAGGGACAAAATTTACTGTATCTTATGATAATTTTAGTAAAAGCGTCAAGCAACTACACTAGAGTTTTTTTCTAGTATAATTATTAGGTTAAATATTTCTGGTAATTACATTTCTAAGGATTAAAAGATTCTAGTTGCTAACTTTTTTATTTCCTGTGCTAATATAAACGCCACTCATAACCCAGCTAAAATTTGGAGGATTTTGGAATGCTTGATTTATTAATTAAAGGCGGCAAAGTCATTGATGGTTCAGGAAAAGAACCCTTTACTGCTGATATTGGTGTTAAAGATGGAAAGATTGTTTCTGTTGGAAAAATAACTGATACAGCAACAGAAATAGTTAATGCTGATGGAGCAATAATTACACCTGGTTTTGTTGATATTCATACACATTATGATGGGCAAGTTTCTTGGGATGAAACATTTAGCCCAAGTATTTATCACGGTGTTACTACTTTAGTAATGGGTAATTGTGGTGTAGGATTTGCGCCTGTTCAAAAGGGTGCAGAAGACCGCCTTATTTCTTTAATGGAAGGTGTAGAAGATATTCCAGGTTCAGCCTTAGCTGAAGGGATCAAATGGGGTTGGACAAGTTTTGCTGAATATATGCAAACCATAGAAGCAATTCCACATTCAATTGATTTTTTAACACAAGTTCCACATGACGCTTTAAGAGTTTTTGTTATGGGTGAGCGAGCAGAAAATCAAGAATCAGCTACAGAAAAAGACGTTGAGCAAATGAAACAACTTCTTCATGAAGCTTTATTGGCTGGAGCAGCGGGTTTTTCTACAGGACGCACAGACCTGCACCGAACAGCAGACGGAAAAGCTACCCCAGCATCAGAAGCTACACTTCAAGAACTTATTGGACTAGGGCAAGCTTTCCAAGGAATAAATCATGGTGTGGTGCAATTTGTCTCTGACTATAATTCTCCAATTACAGATGGAAGTTTTAATACAGAAATAGACCTACTTAAACAAACAGCTAAAGCAGCACATAAACCTCTTTCGGTTTCTTGGACACAACATAGCCAACATCCTAATCAATGGAAAGACGTTGCTGCTTATGCAGAAAAAGTTAATGCTGAAGGCATGACAATGCGCCTTCAATCTGGAGTTCGTGCCATTGGCGTTATTACTGGACTTGATACAACACTTCATCCTTTTATAGGTTTTCCAAGTTATATAGAGGTGGCCCATTTACCTTTAGCTGAACGTGCGGCACGACTTCGCCAGCCAGAAATTAAACAACGCATTTTGTCAGAAAAATCTAATAAACTTGCTGGTGATGGCAGTCCTGTCCCACCAATTGTAGATATAATAATTGATACAATTGACACTATTTCTGCTCGGATGTTTCCATTAACAGATGAACTTGATTATGAACCTGGAATAGAAAAATCTTTTGCTGCAATGGCAAAAATAAAAGGTATCCGTCCTATGGAAGCCCTTTATGATTATCTATGCCAAGGTAATGGAGATAACTTAGTTTATTTTCCTTTCCATAATTATCATAGTGGCTCGCTAGATACAGTTTATGAAATGCTAAATCATCCATTAGCACTAGTTAGTTTAAGCGATGGTGGCGCACATGTTGGAACAATTTGTGATGCTAGTTTCCCTACTTCAATGATGACTTTTTGGACTAGAGATCGTCAACGTGGCCCCAAAATACCTTTAATTCAAGCTGTAGAAATGCTTTCCTCCCGAAATGCTCGTTATTTTGGCTTGTCTGACCGAGGCTTATTAAAAGAAGGTCTTAAAGCAGATATCAATGTTATTGATTATGAAAACTTAAAGCTAAAACGTCCAAATTTAGTGCGTGATTTACCTGCTGGCGGCAAACGCTTTGTTCAACATGCTGATGGATATATCGCTACTTTTGTATCTGGTGTTGCAGTAACTAAAGAAGGTCTAGTCACATCTGCAAGACCTGGTAAATTAGTTAGAGCTAAATAACTCAAATAATCTAGGTTTTACACTAGCACCCAAACTAGATTGGATAGGTGATAAAGCTGCAAAGTAGACCGAGAAAAGAAAAAAGATTTAATAAGGAAAAAGTGAATAATCCCACTACTTGCAGTGGGGTTTTTCACTTACATATTCCCCGCTTTACAAAATATTTTTCTGCTTTTGCCTTAAACCCATTTTTTATTGCTCTTTAGTTGACCAGAAATTGCTGAAGAAAATTTAGACATTTGTTTAATAGGTGTAAAATACGGCAGTAACTCAAATACAGATAAGGTAATCTTTGTTATAATGCTTTATTTTTTATTGCCTTCCTACTTGCTTAAAGGAGAATTAGCTAGATGCAATCGCGCTATTTATTTTACTTATCATCAGTGTGTTTAACTATTTTATTTGTAATTACTTACCTATTTCTTTATCCTAATATAAATAACCTTTTACCAAGCAAAATTGATAATAAAAAATCCTTTAACAATGTTCAACCATCATTATTGCAAAACTACTCTAAACTGCCTTTAAGCTTTGAAGTAAATTTTGGACAAACAGATTCTCAAGTAAAATTTTTTTCCCGTGGAAAAGGCTATAACCTACTTCTTACAGAAAAAGAAACTTTATTAACTCTAAAAAATGATAAACAAAAAATTCCTACAACGGTAAAAATGCAGTTTGTTGGCAGTAATCCCAAACCTAAACTTGAGGCAATAGGCGAGCGTGCTGGAAAAATAAACTATTTTATAGGTAATGACAAAAAAAATTGGCATACTAATTTATCAGAATATAATAAGGTAAAATACGAGTCCATTTATCCTGGTATTGATGCAATTTATTATGGAAACCAACAACAACTAGAATATGACTTAGTAGTTAGCCCTGGTGCTAGTCCCAAAGAAATTACAATTCAACTTGATGTTGATAGCCCTAACACTGCTTTAAGTATTGACACGGATGGCAATTTAATTATTCCAACTAGTTCAGGAAATCTTTATAAACATAAACCTATTATTTATCAAGAAATTGACGGGACTAAAGAATTTATTGCAGGTAGTTATCAGCTAAAAGGAAATAATATTTTTGGTTTTGAAGTTGCCGATTATGACTTAACTAAACCACTAGTAATTGACCCTGTGTTTATTTACTCTACTTACTTTGGTGGTACAGATAGAGATCGGGGTTTTGGTATTACAGTTGACAAAGACAACAATGTCTATCTTACAGGTGAAACACTTTCAATAAGTTTTCCTCTTAAAAATCCTTTTCAAAATAAAGGTGGTGGCACATCAATAGATATATTTATCACTAAATTAAATTCTACAGCTACAGAAATTTTATACTCTACTTATGTAGTAGGTAATGATATTGATAGTGGTTTTGCTATTGCAGTTGACCCACAAGGAAACGCTTATGTAACTGGGGAAACCTATTCAACTAATTTTCCTGTTGTTAATGCTGTTCAATCTACAGGCGGTGGTGGAGTTAATATAGACGCATTTGTTGTTAAACTAAATCCTACAGGTAACGAGTTACTATATTCTACTTATTTGGGAGGAACTTTAGTAGAGCGTGCATTTAGCATTAAACTAAATGCTGCTGGTAATGTATATATCGCTGGGGAAACTACTTCTCTTGATCTACCTGTTAAAAATGCTTTTCAAACTCAAAAGTCAGCTTCTTTTGATGCTTTTGTTGCTCGTTTAAGTGTTGATGGAAGTAGCTTAGATTTTTGTACTTACTTAGGTGGTAACGATCTAGATAAATGTCATGATATGACACTTGATTCTGACAGTAATGTTTATATGGTTGGTGAAACTGTTTCATCAAATTTCCCAACAAAAAATGCTGGTCAAGCTGAAGGTGGTGGAATTAATAATATCGATATTTTTATTACTAAACTAAATCCAACAGGCTCAATAATTTTCTCTACTTATTTGGGCCCATTAGACCTAGATCGTGCCTTTGGTATTGCTGTAGATTCACAAAAAAATATTTACATTACAGGCATGACTAATTCTGTTAATTTTCCAACAGTTAACCCTGCCCAAACAACTAAAGGCGGGGCTATAGATGCTTATGTAATGAAGCTAGATCCAACAGCTAAAACCATTCTTTACTGCACTTATATTGGTGGCAGTAAAGACGAGGTAGGCTTTAGTGTTGCTGTTGACCAAAACAATAATATTTATGTTTATGGCGAAACCATGTCTTTAACAGATTTTCCTATGCAACGTCCTTTACAAAACAGTAGCACAGGAGGATTTTTTGATGCTTTTTTAGCCAAATACGATAGTAATGGTGCTTTAGTCTTTTCTACATATTTAGGTGGTAATAATCCAGATCGCGCTGGTCAAATGGTTATAGATTCTCTAGGGGATGTCTACTTAATAGGCCATACTCCTTCACTAGATTTTCCTGTAGCAAATGCTTTACAACCAGATAAGGGCGGAGATGATGATATTTTTTTAGTAAAAGTTAGTGATCCAGCTATTACTTGTCCACAAGTTTCTTTTCTTCCTAGTAGCTTAACTGACGCATTGGTTAACACTTTTTATAACCAAACCATTAGTATTGCCAACAATACAACAACTTATACATTTTCTATTACTTCTGGCAAATTACCAACTGGATTGACGTTTAACACAAATGGACTACTTTTTGGTACACCAACAGAAACAGGTACTTTTAACCTAGTAGTTACTGCTATTGATCCTAATGGTTGTGTTAGTAATCAATTATTTAACTTAGTAGTTAGACAAGTTTCTGGTGATTTTACACTTAATGTTAATCCTACTTTGCAAAGCATTGTTGCTGGTAGTAGTACAAGTTTTAATGTTGAAGTTCAAGCATCCAGTAATTTCTCACAACCTATTACAATTGCGGCTACAAGTAATAATTCTACAATTTCCATTAGCCCTGTATCTGTAACAATTAACCCTGGCAATCGAATTACATTTACAGTAAATACTTCAAATAATACGCCTCTATCACAATATCCTATTACTTTTACTGGTACAGTAGGAAGTTTAGTACGTAGTCAAATGGCTATATTAGAAGTAACTTCTAACGCTCCAGACTTTACACTTTCATTAACTCCTAGCACAACAACTTTAATGGCTGGTGCTTCAGCAGATTTTACAGCTAGAGTATTACCTATTCGTGGTTTTGCTGAACCTGTAATGCTTCAAACTTCTATTAGTCCTAGCACAAATGATCTAACTATTTCTCCTCAAACAGCAGTTGCAAGCCCTAATAGCAATACTACATTTAACCTTAAAGCTTCTAATATTGCTTCTGGTAATTTTACTCTAACAATTACTGCTACATCAGGCCAAATTGTACGTACTGCAACAACAAATTTTAATGTTTTGCTACCAGACTTTCAGATTAGCTTTAACCCTTCACAAATAAATATTACACGTGGTCAATCTGGTCAATTTAATGTCAATATAACTCGTAGCGGCGGTTTTACAGGTAATGTAACAGTTAATCCTGATGCAACACTGCTAAAAGCATTAAAAATAAAAGTTATGCAGCCGTCACAAACAACTAGTGCTGCTAGTGTTAGCTTTAACTTTAAGGTAAAAAATAAAGCTCCACTAGGTCGCCAACAGTTAAGCTTTACTGGTAGAGATGAGCTAGGAAATGTGCGAACAGGTATACTTACCTTAGTAATTCAGTAATTAACTACTAATTAGCCACTATTTTTGCTTGGTATTTATCTGTAGCATAATTCCTAAAACACTTAGCAATATTATTAAAATTAAGCCTAATAAGCCTAATATTTGGTCTAAAAGCTTAATTCCAGTCCATTGTAGATAATGGATTTTATAAAGAAAATCAATAAACTTAGTATCTTTACCTGTTTGTTGTAAACTTAACCTATTCCAATCTAAAGATATAGTTATATTCGTATTAGTCACTATTGCCTGTTTGTTAATACTTAAGATTTGACCATAGCGATTTGGATTTAAGGAAAAAGCATCTGTAACCAAAGTTTTTATTTCATTTTCTGTTGGTGTTTGTTTTGGTAATAAAGTAATTGGATCTAAATGTTGCCAACCTTCAAAGGTTTTTACCAATAAGTGAGTACCTAAGATAGTTTTAAGATATCTAACTTCTAGCCAAATGGGTTTGGGACTAATATTTATCGGCTCATCTGAATCTATTGGGTAAGTTTTTATTGCTAATAACTCATATGCCTCTTGATAACCCGGTTTAAGAAAAAATATAAACCCAGTGATTGCCCATCCAAATAAGGGTAAGAGCATTGCTATTCCTATTATCCTATGTATTTTTCTAATCTTCATATAGCTAGTAATTATCCTGTTTATAAGATATTTAATTTGTTAGGATTATCAATCAAAATTCTACTTAACAGTATTTTTCTTAAAAAAATCCGTAAACTTGCCGAAAAAAATCAACCTTTCTTATCTGTTTTTAATCCAAGATGTTGTACAATATTGGCTAATAACGCAAAGATATAATCAGACCTAGTAAATTAATAAAGTTTTTATAATCTAGGAGTTTTTATGAGCAAGTATTACAAAGTTTCCCTACTCGCTGTTATTATGTTATTTCTCTGTTCTGCTGTGCCTACTTATGCAGATAACAAAGACAATGATAAAGATAAAAAAAATGCTACTACTAGCAAATCTAAGCTAGAAGCTAATAAAGATCCAGAAAAAGTTGGTAAACGTGACATCAATAAACGCCAAATCAATTTCTACTCAATAGAAAAAGAAATTGCTGTAGGCCAAGGTTTAGCAGCAGAAGCCGAACGCCAACTTAAATTTATAGATGATCCAATAGTCACAGAATATATAAACCGAGTAGGACAAAATATTGCTCTTAACTCTGATGCTAAAGTACCTTTTACAATTAAAGTTGTTGACTCTGAAGAAATAAATGCTTTTGCTTTACCAGGCGGTTTCTTTTTTGTTAACAAAGGCTTAATCCTAGCCGCAGATTCAGAATCTGAAATTGTTGGTGTGATGGCACATGAGATTGCTCACGTAGCCGCCCGTCATGGTACAGAACAAGTATCTAAAGGACAATTAATTAACTTTGGTTCTATTCCTTTGATTTTCCTAGGTGGCCCAATTGGAATTGCTGCTCGTTCTGCTGCTAATTTGGCTATTCCCTTAACATTTCTTAAGTTTAGCCGTAATGCTGAAACTGAGGCTGATGTTTTAGGTGCGCAATATGCTTGGGCAAGCGGTTATGACCCAATGGGAATGATAACAGTATTTGAAAAACTAGCTAAAAAAGATAGTAAAGGTGCTTCTGTGTTTAGCTCTCATCCAGCAACAGGAGATCGCGCAACAAATCTTCGTCAATTAATTACTTTATTCCCACAAAAAGATGAATATGTTGTTAATACTTCTGATTTTAATCGAGTAAAATCAAGACTTTTAGCAATTTCTGGTGGTAGCCGTCAAGGTGGTATAAACAACGGTGATCCTACTTCTGGTGGTGGTGATAGCCGACCAACCTTAAAACGCCGTCGTGATGACAATGGAAATATTGGTGATACAAATTCTGATGATAACACTTCAGATCCACAAGGTCGGCCAACCTTAAAACGTCGTGATGATGGTGGTGGTAGTAGTGTAGATTCAGATAACAATAATCAATCTAGCTCTCCATCAGGCCGGCCAACCTTAAAACGTAGTACTTCTAATAGTGGTGATGATGGAAGTTCTAGTAGTGATGATAATAACTAATTTTATCTAAAAATTTTTTTCAAAATAAAAAAGTGAGCTTGCAAGCTCACTTTTTTATTTTTACCAACTTTATTACTTATGCCAGGAACCCTTTATTTAGTATCAACTCCTATAGGAAATTTAGAAGACATTACCCTAAGAGCATTAAAAATCTTAAAAAGCGTTTCTTTAATCGCTTGTGAAGATACTCGCCAAACCAGCAAACTGCTTCACCATTACCAAATTAACTGTCCAACAATTAGTTATCATGAACATAATGAACAAGAACGTAGTCAATATTTATTAAGCAAACTAAGCTTAGGTGAATCAATTGCGTTAGTAAGCGATGCTGGAACACCTGTAATTTCTGACCCAGGTTTTGTTTTAGTTCAAAAAGCTATTGAAGCTCAAATCTCTGTTGTATCAATCCCTGGTGCTTCAGCCATTTTACCTGCTCTAATCGGCTCAGGTCTTCCAAGTCATGAATTTCTTTTTATAGGTTTTCTTCCTTCTAAACAAGCTCAAAGACGCAAAAAACTAGAAGAAATAAAATCATTGCCTTATACAGTCGTTTGTTATGAATCACCTCATAGAATTTCGCTAACTCTAATAGATGCCCAAGAAATCCTTAGGATAAGAAAAACAGTTATTGCTAGAGAGTTAACTAAGTTACATGAAGAGTTTTTGCGAGGAACCTTATCAGACTTAAGTACCTGTATACTAGAACATCCTCTTAAAGGTGAATTAGTTTTAGTAATAGCTCCTGCCGATCCGACAACAGAAATACCTAATTTAGATAAAAGCTTAAGCCAAATGATAGAAGATCAAATGATAAATAATAATTTAGATAAAATGGCAGCGTTAAAAGCCGTAGCGCGAAGCTTAGGAATAAGCAAAAGTGAGGCTTACCGACGCTTACAAATGGAGGAAAAAAAATAGCTTGCTAAAAAGAAAAAAGCTTAATGAAAATTCACTAAGCTTTTTTAGATGTCCTTTTGTAGGACAGGGGGCATGTTTTTACAGAAAGATTTGAAAAATTTTACTAATTAATAACAACCCATTTACCTATTTTTTTAATAAATTCTAGCCCTATTGCCCAACCACCTTCATTATGACTAGCTACATGTCGAACCTTTACAACGGCTGAAAACTTGCCATTTAACCCAGAAAATATAAGCTCTGCTCCTTGTTCTAAAGGCACATCACAAATAATTTTTGCACCATTGAGGGAAACATTTTCTGTTTTTACAGCACGAAAATAAGTAGTGTTATTGATTGTTCGTCTTAAGTACATTTTTAAGCTTAAGCTTATTCTAGCTTCTGCTCTATGTTCAGCAGGATTAGAAAAATTTATAGCCTCTTTAATAGCTTCTTTGATCTTATTTTCTACAGTATTATTAATATAAGTAACTTTTGCAGTATTTAACATTTGTATATCTCCTCTAAACTTTATTTTTGTTTATTTGCAGATAAACTATGGCAACTCTTGGGCCAAGAATTTTTAATTTGTCCAGAAATTTTATAAATATTGCATCTATTACATTTAATATTTATATATTTTAATTTTAAGTTCTTATTTATATGTTTTGGCTTATAAAATGTCACTTTTGTCATTAATTAATTATGTCAAAGCTGGCAGAGTTGTCATTTTTGACATAATTAATTTTTAAGCTTAAAAATTTACATTCCTTAAATATCTGTTTTTCTAATACATAACATTGTTTTTTCGTCTAAATGTGTTGGCAATCTTTTAATCTGAAGTAAAATACTTCTTTTATTAAAACTTCTATTTCTTGAGGTGCAAAATGAGTAGTACCAGTAAAGCTAGCACTATCTGAATTAATATTTACGATATATTTGATAGTGCTTCCTCCTATGGTAGTTATAAAATTAGTGGTTTTGGTAGAGAACAAACTTTAGAAGCATTTAATTTTTATACCCAAACTAAACTGTTTGGATAAATCTTAACAATTAAGTTTTTTAGCCTAATGGCAACAGATTTTAACCTAAGTGAAGATATTAATATGACAACAAAACAAGAAAATACTTCTGATTTATTGGCAAAAATTACTGCTGAATTTGGTCATAATGCCAGCTATGTACTGTCGCTACTATCACAGTTTCAAGCTGACCCAAATAGTTTAACAGGAGAATGGCAAAATTATTTTCGTGCCATAGTCCCCTCAACAAATGGATATAGCCAATCAAGTAGCACTGCCATTGCCCCCACTTCCAACAATGGAATAACTAGTAAAACTACTCCAACAGCAGAAGTAAAACCAAATGCTGAACTTATACCAATGCGTGGAGCAGTACGTAAATTAGTTGATAACATGGAAGCAAGCTTGTCTGTTCCAACTGCAACATCTCAAAGACAAATTCCTATCAAAGTCTTAGAAGAAAATCGCCGTTTAATTAATGAACATCTTGCCTCCCAACATATGGGAAAAATCTCTTTTACCCATGTGATTGCTTGGGCTTTAGTTAAAGCATTACAAAAATTCCCTAATCTTAATGATGCCTTTACTATTGTAGATGGTCAGCCGCATCGAGTTCGCCGAATAGATGTAAATATTGGTGTTGCAGTAGATATTAGTAAGCCAGATGGCTCACGCACTTTACTTGTGCCAAATATAAAAAAATCTAATGAAATGGATTTTGCCGAATTTTTTGAGGCTTATAATAAGGCTGTTAGCGGTGCAAGGTCAGGTAAATTAGCGGTGACAGACTACCAAGACACTACAATTACTTTAACTAATCCTGGAACCATTGGCACTACAGCTTCTAATGCCCGTCTAATGGCAGGCCAAGGTTTAATCTTAGCTACAGGCTCAATTGATTATCCTCCACAATATCAAGGAATGTCAGACGAAGCTTTATCACAACTAGGTATCAGTAAAGTTTGCACCTTAGCTAGTACTTATGACCATAGAGTAATTCAAGGAGCCGAATCTGGTTCACTCCTAGCAGAAATAAACCGTTTACTAGTTGGTGAAGATAGCTTTTATGAACAAATCTTTTTAGACTTACAAGCTCCTTATCCTCCTGTAAAATGGGCTGTTGACCGCCATCCAGCCATCTTAAGAACTCCTCATAATGAATTAGTAGAAAAACAAGCTCGTGTATTAGAGTTAATTACTGCCTATAGGCTACGAGGACATTTAGCTGCTAATGTTAATCCTTTAAGAAAACAAATGCCTTATTATACCCACCCAGAGCTTACACCTGAGCATTACGGCTTAAGCGTTTGGGATATGGACAGAGAGTTTTTTACAGGCGGTTTTGCTAGGAAAAGAACGTGCCACACTTAGAGATATTCTAGCATTATTAAGAAAAACCTATTGTGACAAGGTAGGTATAGAATTTCGCTACTTGCCTAATTTAGCTCAAAGAGAATGGCTGCGCCAACGCATAGAAATGCCTCGTCAACTTCCTCCAACAGAAGTGCGCCGCCAAATTTTATGGAAATTAATTTGTGCTGAATATTTCGAGCGTTTCCTACATACTAAATACTTAGGTCAAAAGCGATTTTCTATAGAAGGTGGAGAAGTCGTAGTTACTGTTCTAGATCAATTAATTGAAATGGCCGCTGCGGCTGGTGTAGAAGATATTACTTTAGGAATGGCTCACCGAGGCCGATTAAATGTTCTAGCTAATGTTGTTGGTAAATTCTGTGAACGGATCTTTACAATTTTTGAAGGCTCTGTACACCCTGACTTTGTTCATGACCAAGGCGATGTTAAATATCACCAAGGTGCAGTAGGACAACGTAAAACATCTAGTGGCCGTGATATTAACATTAGTGTTGTGCCTAATCCTAGTCACTTAGAATTTGTAAATCCTGTAGTTGAAGGTATTGTTAGAGCAAAACAAGATTTACTAAATGATAATGCAATAAGTCGTGTGCTACCTGTTTTGCTACACGGTGATGCAGCATTTGCAGGTGAAGGTATCGTAGCAGAAACACTTAGTTTATCAGGATTAAAAGCCTATCAAAATGGTGGTACTTTCCATATTGTTATCAATAATCAAATAGGATTTACTACTTCTCCTGAATCTTCTCGTTCCTCACTTTATTGCACTGATATTGCAAAAATTATAGAAACCCCTATTTTCCATGTTAATTCTGATGATCCAGATGTTGCTTATTGGGTATTAAACCTTGCTTTTGAGTTTAGACAAGAATTCCAAAAAGATGTAATTATTGATTTAGTTGGATTTCGCCGACATGGACATAATGAAGGTGATGAGCCTACTTATACTCAACCTCTTATGTACCAACAAATTAAACAACATCCCGGTGTCTGTAAACTCTATAGCGATAAGCTAATTAAAGAAGGCTTGCTTTCACAAGAAGAATTTGCAGCTTTAGTCAATAAACGCATGCAAAGCTATGATGAAATACAGCAAAAAGTTAAGGGAATCATCAAAAAACAACGTGCTAGCCAACAAGAAATCATTTGTGTTAGCTCCATTGATGATAAAAACATAACTCTAGAAACCCCTGCAACTAATATTTCTCAAACATCTGTAACTCAAATTACTAACGCACTTTCTTCAGTTCCAGAAAATTTCCATGTCAATCCAAAACTTAAACCTCTGATTACCAAACGTGTAGCAATGGGAAATGGTGAAGCACCCTTGGATTGGGGATTTGCTGAAGCTTTAGCTTTTGGGTCATTAGCCTTAGAAGGAACACATATTAGACTAACTGGTCAAGACTGTATTCGTGGCACTTTTAGCCAACGTCATTTTGGCTACTATGACAATGACACCAATAAACTTTGGATGCCTTTACAACATATCTCTAAAGATCAAGCACCTTGCGAGGTTTATGATAGCCTACTTTCAGAAGCAGCCGTCCTGGGCTTTGAATATGGCTATAGCGTAGCATCCCCCAACTCATTAGTGCTTTGGGAAGCTCAATTTGGCGATTTTGTTAATACTGCTCAAGTCTTAATAGATCAATTTATTGCAGCAGGTGAAGAAAAATGGCATCAATTTAGCAGACTAGTAATGCTACTTCCTCATGGATTTGAAGGACAAGGGCCAGAACATTCTAGTGCTAGATTAGAACGTTTCCTGCAACTATCAGCTAATTACAACTGGCAAGTCTGCCAATGTACTAATGCTGCCCAATATTTCCACTTGCTTAGACGGCAAATTAAACAACAATTAGCTAAGCCTTTGGTTATTTGCTCACCTAAGAGCTTGCTAAGGCTTCCTGCTGCTTGTTCTCCATTAAGTGAAATCCTTAATGGACAATTCCATCCTGTTATAGATGGTGGAGATCCAAAAGAGCCTGTAAATAGAGTAGTCTTCTGTAGTGGAAAAGTTTATTACGATTTATTAGCAGCGCGTAAGTCTGAATCTACGCAAATAGTTAGATTAGAGCAACTTTATCCATTCCCATATAAAGCAATAACTCAAACCATTGCCCGATATTCTCAAGCAAATGATTGGGTCTGGGCCCAGGAAGAGCCAAAAAATATGGGTAGTTGGTCATTTATTTTAGAGCGTCTGCCGGAACTATTACCCGCTGGACGTAAATTACGATATGTTGGCAGATTAGCGGCTTCTAGCCCTGCTACTGGTTCGCAAATCATTCACCAACTAGAACAACAAGAACTAGTTAAAGATGCTTTAGGCATAGCTTAAGTTTTATCATTTAATAGAAGTGAATAAAGTTACTTTTCGTTAATAAATTATTATATTAATGTAAAGTAACTTTAATTATTTTAAAAACGCCCGTTAGCCTGCTACAACGGCTTGCAGTTGCAAATTAGCTGTGCAATAATCTCGACCTTCAACCACACTAAATTTTTGATTTTTGAGTAAAATTTTTCTAGTAAATACTTCAATAACGGGCTCTTAGCTCAACGGTCAGAGCAGCAGACTCATAATCTGTTGGTTCCAGGTTCGAATCCTGGAGGGCCCACCTTGCACCACCTAATAAAATCAATAAGTTATAAACCTTCTAACACAATTTAACTATCAACTCTTTAACTCTAACAGCAACCTTGACAGCAAATTGCAAAAACCTAGCTAATATTGCTGAAATATAATAAAACATCATTCTTCATGACGTGTTATGAGCATAAATCTCGCCTTACATTGTGCAAGGATTAATAATTTCCTTATATTGTCAAATTTGTGAGGAGAGAAAGATATATTATGGGTACAAAAGAAGTGTTGCGCGGATTTTTCAGTGGTTTAGCAGGTAGATACTTGGTTTTAGGCGACCCCTTTCATGGAAATGCAAGCCTAGACACACTAGTAGCGTATTTTAACCTAGAGTCACTCCCAGACATTCCAGGATCAATGGGACAGTCAGCAATATTTTACTTGATTGTAGAGTCAAAAGAACCAATCTCTAAGTCTATAGAACCTGAAGTAAACATCCTAAGAGAAAAAGGATTTAAGATCATCCCAGGAGAAAATGAAACCACTGCTCCAGAGAATCCAACGCCTGAATGGGTAGACGATTGTAGAGTTCCAATAGCAAATGAATACTGGACAACACTAGCCCAAGAGTTAGCTGGTAGTGGCAATTTTGTTACCATCTGTTGCGGAACTTCGCATGTAGGTAGTTGTCACAAAAATGACAACTCAATTAAGGAACCTGGCCTTGTTGGACGCTTAGGAGACCGATCACAAGGTTATGCTGTAGTTAACACAGAGGATCTATACTATACTCCCGAAAAAGATTCTACCACCTGGACATATGACCCTGTTCCAGTGCTTGAGCCTTTAGATGAAGATGACACCTCTAGTGATGAAAATAGCAGTTCCGACGAAAAGTAATTATTTCTTTCTTTAAACTTGCTTAAAGAAAAACACAGCCCTTTGCATAACATTTAGTGGAGTAATTTTACCTAAATTGAAGCGTGTAATCTATCTTTAGTTGAAATGATGTCTTTAGCTTTCACAATTTTTTTAGATTAAAACTATACTCCTAAAAACTGATCAACTAACATATCAAATTCATAATAGTTCAACATTGCATATTGCATATAACTAGATCGAATTACATAGTTTGGATGTTTACTTTTTCTTTCATTACAACTTATTCTATTAGTATCTAAAATATCTATCAAAATACTTTCTAACTCTTCTCTTGTTTTACTAGTTATATTTTCTTTCCTTCCTTCGTCAACTATTTGATCTCTTAACAATCCTATTTCTCTATGCAATCTATCTGTCCAACGTTTTTCTAAAGATAAAATACTGTTAAGGTTATCAACACGCTTTGACTGTTGTGTTTGCCTATCTCTAATTACTACTTGCAATCTTCCTACAGTATCTATATTAGTTTCTACATTTACATATTCAATAGCAGGTCGCTCATAAGGGTGAAATGTGTCTAGCAATGATTCATTGTTATTAATATCTATTGGGATTTTCTCACCCTTAAATGAAGCATTACATTGATGGCAAATAGGAGTTAAATTAGCTGGATGAATAGATAAAAATGGAAAATGTGCTTTGGGGAAACAAAAGCATCAACAATACTTTGGCCTACAGAGGGATTTTTTTGTACTTCAACTATAGCTTCCTCTAAATATTTGTGGAATTTACTTGTCCCATTCTTTGGGTTGCCATAGTTCCATAACTTCCGCCATAACCAATCACCAACATCTGGATTACTAAACCTTTGTTTTACTGCGGTTTCCTGCAATGGTAAAGAAATAGCAGGATCACAAACCATTTCTAAGACTTGTTGTTGAAATTCTAAGATTTTCTCTAATTGAGTACGACAATTAGGATAATTTATTCTATGAAGCACTGTAATTTTTCCTTAATGCTCTTAAACGCCTGCGAAATTCTAGTTGGTAATAACCTGCTCTAATTTCTTTTCTAAAACATCCAACGCGCTTATCAGTTTGTTTTCTTCGGGACTACTGTTTTTAGCATAATCTCTAAATGACTGCAAGATGCCTAATAAAGATTTCCCTAAGCTGATCTTCATCGCCATAATCATAGAGGTAGTTCTTTAGCTGCTTCATAAAGATGTTTATATTCAGCTTGGTTTTCAAGATTTGAATTATCAGCTAAATTTAGCAAAACTTTAGACTCTGTTGGGTTTGAAGCCAAAACTAAGGCTAGATCCAAAAACTTAGCCGCCCGTTGTCCAACCGTTTCCGGTGCATCAAAAATATCTCTCATTATCTCGTTTGGAGATGCTCCAAAACTACGAATAGGAGTGTCTATTTTAGAAATTATGCTATCCATAGGAGATTTTTTTAACAATGAGATTTCATTATCAAACACATCTGTTAATGCAATGCTTGAATGTGTAGTTATAACAGCGTTACAAGTTGATTGACCTAGGCTTTCGTCAATAATATCACTGATTTCCCGTTTC
Organism: Blastocatellia bacterium; assembly: GCA_016713405.1. Classification (NCBI taxonomy): domain Bacteria; kingdom Pseudomonadati; phylum Acidobacteriota; class Blastocatellia; species Blastocatellia bacterium. The sequence goes on along the minus strand of JADJPF010000013.1, from coordinate 12,169 downwards.
CATAAATCATTAAAATGTGTTTCTGGCTCATCTAAAAGTAGCAAAGCATCTTCCTTGCCTTTTAATAAATGGAAAAAGAGCCATTCGCCCTAAAAATACTTGTTCTCCATCACTAAGCCAATCATAGAGCAAGATATCTGTTAAGTTGCGCTTGCGAAAAGCTATTTGTACATCTATCAATAAACCTTCTTGCTTCCAAATATACAACTTATGGAAAAAATCAAATGGTGTAGAATCTTTTTTATCTTGTCTTGTGATAGCTTCATATAAAGCTACGGCAGTATTAATGTTATTTGAAATTTTACTTGGTTGCTGCAAATCAAATACAAATAAGCGACCTGTGCCAGGCTCAGGATCTCTTACTATTGCTGTAGTAGCTTTTGATAAATTCCTAAAGCTTCTTCTTTGCAGCTTAGTAATTTTTGATGCTTGGTAATTTATACGTAAACTTATGGTTATAGGCCAAAGCCAATCAACAGTGTTTAATATCCCTCGCAGCCCAGACATTCTTTTATGATTTTCTACAGATTGGTTAATATCTTGAATAAATTTATGTTTTTCCCCTTCTGTTGACAGCTTTTCAAAATCATTAATTGCCTGCTCTAAGGCTACAGCGCAGAAAGCCAATTTTAAGTCATCAGGCTTAATTAAAATGCCTATTTGAGAGAATATTCTTTCCTCTAAGTCTGCACTTTCAATTTCTAAATCTGGTATTGGTTCATCTGTTTTTTTTCTTAATTCTTGTTCTTTATAAGAGTTCCAACCTAAAGGTCTTTCACTATCTTTATCTACATCAGTAAGAGCCTCTGAATCAATATTTATACGAGTAAATATACTTTCCCAAATACTAGTAGCACCAGAAGTATAAGCTAGAACTATTTTTGGCAGATGTCTGATCATATCGCCTCTACCAGGCATATCATTACCATAGTATTTTTCTCGACAATGTTTGATAAAGAAGCATTTTTTGGCAAATCTTGAAATAATGGTAGTTCTGTGGCTAAGTCTAAGGAGTTAGCATTTTCTTCTAGCAGTTCTGGTAATTTTTCCCATTCTGTTATTTCTTCCTTTTTAGCACCCTCTTAAATTCAATGAATATAGCTTTTGAGCGCAATTTTCTTGATGGCGTAGATAAACAGTTCTAACACTATCTTTACCTAAGTCATAAGCTAGAGTAACAGGAAAATCTGGAATTGAGACTTGTTGATTACCAAAATTAGGATCTAGGCTAAGAAATATTTCTGCTATTGTTTGCAGTAGCCTACTTTTACCACTTCCATTAACACCAACACAAATGAATAGCACAATTTCGGCCAAGAATAGGCCCATGGCTAAAGTCTATTTTTATATCTTTTAGAGGTGGCTGATTACAAACTCGCAAGTAACGAAGTTTCATAATAATTTATTATTTGTTAGAGTGACCCTATTTTTGAACCATCCCTGTTGTCATAATTTTTATTGTCCACAAATTCATCATCTAGTTTAATATCTTTAGGCCATAAAGCACGATAAGCAGACACAACCTAGTTTCACCAGTAATATAACTAGGAACGCTAACTTTCATAATTAACCCAACAGCCTCAAAAAAGTTCCAAGCTATGTTTTTACAAAAGTAGAGCTTAACGAGTCTATTTTTCTGCAAAGTTTCTGCCGTAAAATATTTAGTTTCTGGAAATAGCTACTTGATAGACTTTATATTGTTCCTCGCTAGACTTTAGCTCCGCTAAAAATTTACTACATAACTGATCCTGTTGTCCAAGTGTGAGTTGTGAAGACACTTGAACGTTTTTAGCAGACGAAGTTAAGCGTATTTTTTGTTTTGCTAACATTTCATCACGTTCTTGTGCTGCTTTGGCTAATTCATCAGCATGTTTTTCTCCAAGTCGCTGTTAACTCACCTGTAAATGCTTGAGAGAGAAGGGATTGAAAGAGATTATCAAGTTTTGAGTTGGAATTTGTTTGATTATCAAATATGTTTTTCCAAAAAAGTAGAACTTTTTGATAAAAGAGATCTTGTTCAGCTTTTGGTGGTAGCTTAATCTTTATATCAAGAAAATCTTCTTGTGAAACGTTTTTCATTGAACCACTAGTTCCTGAAGCTCTCAAACTTATTTCTTTTCTAATTTTGTTTGTATTTAACAACACATAAAGAAAATAGAGATTCGTTTCAGTATTAGGTTTAAGAATTACCCTCCATAATTTATCAGATAAAATAAGTTTATTAGGAATTTCGCGCACCAAGGCAGATGCACCTACAAGTTCCTGTGTGTTTGCACGACTAACACGTAAATTCCCTACTTTTACTTCATATTCATCTATATTACGTATATCTTCTGGTAATTCTTTATTTTCTTGTGCTTTAAAATATCCAGAAGTTACTGAGCTTACTTAAAAACACCCAACATTTCCCTTCTTTTGCTGGCTCAGATTTGCAGAAATACTTTTTCCAGGCTGAAGATAAGCAATTACATCTCCTAACTTAACTTCCTTCCATGAGGAGTTTATTTCTCCAAACATCTCATCAAACAATGCTGGCAACAACTTTTCCGCCTTTTCGCCTGCTTCACGCCGCAATTGTCGCAACTCGTCTGCTTGCTCAAGTATCGCAGCGATGCGACGCTGTTCGGGAAGCGGTGGGAGGGGAATAAAAGTATCTTTTAAGAATTTAAAATGTCGCCCATATCCTGTTTTTGGTAATGGGATCTGTCTCATTAAAGTAAAATGCAAAACCAGCATCCACTATTTTTTGTATTAGGAATCCAAACTTTTACTCCATCTGCACCTAAAGCAAAAGGTTTATCTCTAAACTTTACTATTTTTGTATGATCTCCAAATAAAATACATGGAAGTGAGTTTTGCACTTGCAAAGATAAATCATTTGTATAACCAGCAATCTCTTCTTGACCTTGATCCATTATTGGCAAAATACCTTTTTAAGTAGTGTTGAGTTTGTATTTTTGTTGCCGCCAGTTACATCCATTAAAACTTCCGAAAAGGTATTTCATCCAACTTTTTAGGAAGTTGTGGAAATATGGATCTATAAATCATTCCACATCCTCCACCATTGTTAATAACTTGCTTAAACCGTCTTGGATGCGGGTTTCTAGGGCTTGTAGCTCTCGAATGATTTTTGCTGGTGCTTCATGGTCATCTTTTTTAACAACAAAAGGTTTATAACGCGCAGCAGAAAGATTGAAATTATTTAATTCAATGCAATTACTATCAGACGCTAGATATTCTGTTATCATTGTGCCATCACTGACACCATCTTTATTTTTGTTGTAAATGCTTGGATCTGCTAGGTATTCTAAACGAACTCGGCCTACTTCATCGTGGCTACCCTTGACTTTGCCGTCAGCACTTTGCCAATCGTCTCGATGTGCAAAAACTCGTACAGGTGCAAACCAACTTTTAGTTTCATCTAAAGCATTTTTAGGTTCATTCAATTTAACTGTACGCAAATTAACAGTATAACCATCTAGTTTGGCAAATTCCTTTACAATTTGTCTTACTTTTTCTTGGATTTGCTCATTTGTTAGCTTTACAACTTCGCTATTGTCTGAAACCTCGCTAACCTCGCTAGCTTCCTTGAGCAAAGGCTGTAGTGCTTTGCGAGCAAAAGCTGGAAAATCTTTGCCCTCACTTACTAACATTTCATTTATTGCAGCATTAAAAATTGGTGGTGTCCCTCAGTTGAAGTGATGAGAACTATCAAATTCAGGAAACAAATGTTGAATTGTACTCAAAGTATCTAAAAAGGTTGCAGGCACACGATAGCCAAGCAATTCAGAAGTTGTCCAAATATGATCGGTCATGCCGGCAGCCATAGCAGGAGTAACTTGTTTCCACTTTTGAGGGCTACCGTTACCTCTGGTCGGTTTTAATTGGGGCAGTTTTTGGCGTAAACTCTTATGAGGCAAACAAAAATGGTAATAAGCCATAGATAGCCAGAACTGTTTTTCCATCCATGTTAAATCTTTAGAAAACCCTGTAGTTTTGCGTGTCAATCGGCGGTTGCGCTCTCTCCAAGTCAAATTATCTCGCTCAACAAAACTAGTATTGATAGTTGTGCTGTTTGAAGAATCATCAAGCTTGCTCTTTATAGATTCCTCATCTCCAAAGATAATTTTGCGTGTTACTTCAACAACTCGTCCTTGTTCTCGCCGCTTTACAACTTGGGCATATAAAAGGCTCGGAGTTGGACGAAGTTGTGGTAATGGGTAGTGCCCTCTCTTACCTTGCCTTTGAGGTTGATACCATTCTCCATACACTTTTAATAGTGCCTCATCATATGCACCCCATTGATCACTTGTAAAAAAAGGGACATGCTCATTACTAACAGCACGAACTCTTGCTAATAGTAGGTCAGCTTGTTCTTGCGTTCGTTTACCAACCACAAATGCTACAACTAGTCGCCAAAGAGGAGCAAATGCTATCCACACCCAGGCATCTCCGTAGCTTTCACACATAAGTTTTGCACTTTCAAGATGTTGTTCTTTGGTATGTACAAAACTCCATAACTCGTCTAACTGACATTCACTTATGTGAAGATTTTGCCAGTGGTATAGCGTTACTAAACGGCTTTGCTTGGCTGCTCTGTTCAACCAATCACATACTGTATCTTTGTCCACTTGCACAATCCGCGCTCTACTGCGAATGGAATTTCCTTCCGCCAATGCTCGCACTGCCATCTCGAAAATAGCTGGTTCTGCCTCCATATCAAAGTATGCTGTGGCGTAAGTCATTGCTATTTTCCTTCCGCAGCCACGACATAATGCTCGCTTGATTCCGTGACTGCTTCCATCTTTTACCATTAAACCTTGTTCAAACCGTTTTCCATAGTACTTGCAGCTATTATTTGGACAATACAACGTTTCCCAATTCATTATAACCTCAGTGATTTTATAGTTTCTACTTATCTGAGGTTATATCTTGCTTTCTGCTTATTCATCACTTCAACTGAGGGACACCACCAAAAAAGCCCGTTATATTTTTATCTTGCTTGTATAACTCTAAGATTTGTGACTGTTGTGCTTCTATAATTTGTGCTGTTGCTTCATCAGGGTTTTCCGCTAGTTCCTTAAATAACCTTATGAATGCTACGAACCCTATTTTTCTTTTTGTTATTAATTCAGGAAAAACTTTAATAGTCTCATCATCAACTAAACGCCATCTTTGTTGGTAAAATGTTGGTTGGTAATAATCAAGACTACCAACAGTTTTGTCAGGCCATTTGTCTATTGCATCCCAAGATCATTGGTTCTGCTTTTGGGTTGCGTTTAGCATCTAGCGTAAAACCATCAGCCGCAACTTCATAAAACCAAACTTTTTCCGTCCGAGGTTGTTCACCAAAGGCTAGCTTACGACCTATTTTTTGAAATATTAAAATTGAAGTTTTTACACCTGTATAAGGCTGAAATGTTCCCAGGTAGAGAAATTACAGCCTCTAAGTTATTTTCAAACAATAATTGGCGACGAAGTTCTACGTGCGCTTTAGATGAATTAAATAAAAGCCCTTCAGGAACAATTACTGCTGCACGACTCCAACGGCTAAAACATCTAGCATTAGCCAAACAAAAAGTAATTCACTTGGTTGTAATTGGTTCGGCATTTTCAACACTGCTAGTTGGTTTAGTAGGAAACGGGTTTGATGTAAATCTCCTTTATCTACCGTACCAGTGTAAGGAGGATTAGCCATTACTAAGTCATAATGATTACTTAGAAGTGTAGGAAATTTTTCTGAACCTTTGCTTAAAGGGTCTTGGCGTTCAATGATTGGATTGTCTACACCATGCAAGACCATATTCATCCAACCTATTCTTACCATAGTTCGATCATTGTCGTAGCCAGAAAATACTGTCTATCAAAGAGTTTATCCTTTCAGTTTGACTAAGCAGTTTTCCATCTAAACGATAGGCAGTGCCATCCCATTCTAAACGTAGATTTTCTGGGCAGTATTTTCCTGTAAGATATGTTGAATAGTATTAATTAAAAATCCGCAAAGTTCCTGCTGCTGGGTCAAGTATTCGCTGACCTGGTTTAGGATCGCAGTTGCACTATAAAGCGGGTAATATGTCTAGGGGTGCGAAATTGCCCATTTTACCAGATGTTTGTATCTCATCTAACAGGTACTCAAAATATCTCCCATTATATCGTCGCTAGTTGTGTGTTCTCCTTACATTTTGGAAAAGCTCGTCAAGTGTAGAAATGGTAGCAACTAAAGTGTCTTTTATATGGGGAAATTGAAAATAGGCATCTTCCATATATCTAGTAGTTTTTCTTAGCCCATAATCATTATTTCGTTTCTTTAAGTATATTTTCAAGTTCTCGTAGCCAAGGAAATATATATTGGCTTAAATGGTTAGGATCTGGATTTTCTTTGATATAAGACCATCGGCAATTTTCTTATGTCCTAAACAAGTAAGATTATCAGCAACATTAGAATAATGAGGCAGATTACAATTGCTCCGAGAGCCATAAATTGAGCTTTACCGGCTTTTGTCGGTCACTGTCTACTTTTTCCATTTGTTTTATAAAAAGTAGGTAAGTTATTTGCTCAATAGATGTAAGCGGGTTAGTCATTCCACTTGACCAAAGCTTAGTCCAAAGATCAAAAATCTTGCGACGCAGTTGCGGTGAAAGCATTTAATCTCCTAATGTTGAGTTTGCTTAACGGGAGGATTTAAAACCTTGTGTCAATGGTTATTATCAAAATTTAAGCTTTGGCTCAACTCATTGTTACTAAACAAACTTTTTTACTTAGCTAATTTGACTTATTTGATGTTTCGCACAAGGCGAAAACCTATAGTGAAATAGTGGTCAGCAGGCAGGTTTATATAACGAGATGCCAAGCGACAACGAGCAGGAAGGCTTATGCAACTGCCTCCACGAATAACACGATATGACCCTAAACTAGCACCTACGGGATCTATTATTTCTTCATTTGGGTAATCTCCATACCAATCCAAACACCACTCCCATACATTGCCCTGACAATCATAGATTCCCCATGAATTAGGAAGCTTTTCTCCTACTGGATGCGTTGTGCTAGCAGAATTTTCACGATACCAGGCTATATCATCTAAATTACCTAGATAGTCCTCGGTAATACCAGCCCTACAAGCATATTCCCATTGTGCTTCTGTAGGCAAAGCATAAACGTATTTATTACTTTTAGCATTGAGCTTAGTTATAAACTTCTGCACATCTAACCAACTTACCGTTTCTACTGGCAAATTATCGCCTCTAAACTTACTCGGATTTTTACCCATAACGGCTTGCCATTGTTGTTGTGTAATTTGATATCTGCACATCTCAAAACTTTTACTTATTATTACCTTATGAACAGGTTTTTCCCAATCACTGCTTTCAGAACCCATCATAAACTCACCTTTAGGAATATAAACAAATCCTGCTGTTATTTGCCCCCAGTCAGGATCTAAGGGCATTAATTGTCCTGCTACAAAAGCATCATCTATTTGATTCATAAGCTACCTTTTTTAATACTAAATACGAAAGCAAAAAAGAGTAAATCAATGGCTATATGTATCAGCAATAATAAGTTGCCCTAAATCAACAACTGCTATTTCAGGAAGTCGTTGTAAGATTAAATTTGGGCCAACAAATTCAGGTAAACCTAAGCCTTTTGTACCTTCATGATCAAATACTTCGTTTTGAGTTCTTCCATTACCTCGAAAATGCTTAAACACAGACATTTTTTTTTGTAATAAGTCTCTATATCGCCAGTCGTCGCCTTGTAATTCTTTTAATTTTCCATAGTTTGTTTTTTCAACCCTTTGTTTCCCTTTATCAGTAAAACTTACTATAAAGTGTTTTGTCTCATCGTCTAAAGCTAAAGGGTTCTCTTTATCTAGTGCAAGCATTGAAAATAAAGAAAACATATTTTGCCAAGTAGGAATATAGACGCTTTCTGCCCATTTAATGGGAAGTTTAGCGTTTTTCTCTTCTAAAAAACTATATTCATCTGGGTAACGAAATATGATTGCTACCATATCTTTTCCTCTTTGATAGCTAATTATTTCTTCAGCTTCATAACCTATATCTTGATAAATCTCTAGCAAAGAACGTCCATATATGCTTTCTGGTGTTGTTATAAAAACAAATGGCGTTGTGCCTAGCTTAGCTAAATTGTTTAATCTATAGCTTTTATTTTCTGGATTAAAGTTTACGCAATAATCACGCTCCCCTATACGGACAAAATATTTAGTTTGCTTAGGAAGATTGTTGTAAGGAATTTGTGAAGTTCGTGTATTACAAAGATCATCCACAATTTCTTGTAATTCTGGAGAAGGGCTTTGAGTGCCTCCAAAATAAAGGACTTTTCGTTGTTGTGCTAAAACATTCTCCAAACCAAAATGCAGAATTAGAAAAAAAATTATGCACATTACATAGTTTATTTTTTTCATATTAACTTTTCCTATGATCAACTAATTTAACTACTTTATTATGCTTAAGTGGGAACTATTTTTTACTTTAATAAAATCCTATTGGCTTATAGTTACTTTTAATTCTATCCTTGGTCACTTTTCTTTTTAGATTAAATTATTAGAAATCCTTATACTTGGTTTTGTTTGATTGACCCTAACGTCTCAAGATATTAAATTAGAAACTTTATATTGCACACTAAATTTTATATAAGGTTTTATTTCATGGAAAAACAATTAATAACACTTCATATCAATGGAGAAGTCCAGCAAATAGCTGTCCCTGCTAACCGCAGTTTGATGGATGCAATCCGCGAAGATCTTTCATTAACAGGCACAAAACATGGTTGTGATGATGGTGATTGTGGGGCTTGTACTGTGTTAGTCAATGGTCAGCCAGTGCTTTCTTGTATGATGTTAGCGGTTTGTCATCAAAAACAAGAAATTACTACTATTGAAGGTTTAGCACAAAATAATCAGCTTAATCGAGTTCAATCAGCATTTTGTACTGAAGGCGGAATGCAATGCGGTTACTGTACACCTGGCATGATAATGAGTGTAAAAGCATTGTTAACAAATAATCCTAACCCTACAGAAACAGAGATTCGAGAAGCTATTTCAAATAATTTATGTCGCTGCACAGGTTACACCAAAATTATTAAAGCAGTACAACAAGCGGCTACATATCCAGAATTTATAGAAAATATAACCAAGCCTGAACCCATAGATGCGTTTTTTGCATAAAAGGAATAACCTTATGAGTAAAGAATATCAAAATAGTAATAAAACAGACTTTTCTGTTATCGGCAAATCTGCACCAATGATTGACGGTGTGCCTAAAGTGATAGGAACAGCTATTTATGCTGATGATATTAAATTGCCAGGTATGCTTTATGGAAAGATTTTGCGAAGCCCTCATGCACATGCTCGAATTGTTAAAATAGATACTAGCCGCGCATTAGCATTGCCAGGTGTTAAAGCTATTATCACTGGTAAAGACACGCCGGTTAAATATGGTATTTTGCCAATAGGTCAAGATGAAACAGCCTTAGCAGTTGATAAAGTAATTTATGTTGGTCAGGAAGTTGCTGCACTAGCTGCAATTACCGAAGAAATAGCCGAACAAGCAATTAATTTAATTGACGTTGAGTATGAGCTTTTACCAGCTTATCTTAATGCAGAAGCAGCTATGGCGGCTAAAGATGTGCTAATTCATAATGACCGCCCTGGCAATATTGAGAAAAAATATCATCATAGCTTTGGCGATATAGAAAAAGCCTTTGCAGAATCTGATTTAGTTTTAGAAGATGATTTTAAGTTTCCTCGCATAACTCATGCCGCAATGGAACCTCATTGCGCGGTAGCAAATTATGAAGCTAATGGAAAATTAACAGTTTGGACATCTACACAAACGCCTCATTATGTACATCGTGGTTTAGCTAAAGCTTTGCAAATGCACCCAAGCAAAGTGCGTGTAATTAAACCCTTTGTTGGTGGTGGGTTTGGCGGCAAGAGTGAAACTTTTTCTTGTGATGTTTGTTCGTCACTACTTTCTAAATTAACAGGAAAACCAGTCAAAATTACATTCACTCGTGAAGAAGTTTTTTATGCTCATAGAGGTCGTCCAGATCAATTTGTGCATATCAAGCTAGGAATGCGTAAAGACGGAAAAATAACTGGTGTTTATGTCAAAACTATTCAGGATGGCGGAGCTTTTTGTAGTTATGGTGTTGTCACAATTCTTTACTCAGGCGCGTTAATTGCGGCACTCTATGATATTGATAATATTAAGTTTGATGGCTACCGAGTAGTAACTAATAAACCTGCTTGTGGCCCAATGCGTGGACATGGAACGGTTAACGTCCGCTACTCTTTTGAAGTAATGATGGATCGGTTGGCTGAAGGTTTAGGACTAGATCCAGCAGAAGTAAGACTAAAAAATATGCTTAAACCAAATACCAAGACAGTCAATGATTTACGTGTTACTTCTTATGGATATAAAGAATGTGTTGAAAAAGCTATGGAGCATGCCAACTGGACAGAAAAACATGGAAAAATGCCTTTTGGCCGTGGCATTGGTATGGGTGGAAGTCATTATGTTTCTGGTGCAGCAAATTCAATTGTACGTGGAAAAATGCCTCATTCAAATGTCAGCATTAAAATAGATATTGATGGCGGAGTTTCTGTTTTTACAGGTACAGCCGAAATTGGACAAGGGACGGAAACTGTTCAAGCTCAAATAGTTGCAGAAGAATTAGGGCTACCACTAGAAAGAGTTCGAGTAATTGCCGCAGATAGTGATATTACTCCTGTTGATTTAGGCAGTTATTCTAGCCGTGTAACTTTTATGGCTGGTAATGCCGCGCTTTTTGCTGCTCGTGATGTTAAAAATCAATTGCTGCGTCATGCAGCAGAGGTTTTAGGAGAATCACCAGAACATTTAATTTGTAAAAATGAACGCATTTATGTTGAATATGACCCGGAACGCTCAGTAGCTTTTCGTGAAGCTTTAATTGCTGCATTAGAGCATGGCGGAACAGTAATTGGAAAAGGAGCTTATACACCGCCTCCAGAATCGCAAGGAGGACGGTTTAAGGGTGCTGGCGTTGGGCCAGGCGTGGCTTATAGCTATAGTGCTAGTGTTGCAGATGTTAGCGTTGACCCTGAAACCGGGCAAGTTAGAGTAAATAAAATTTGGGTAGCGCATGATTGTGGTCGAGCATTAAACCCTCTTGCGGTTGAAGGTCAAGTTGAAGGCTCGGTATGGATGGGTTTAGGCCAAGCTTTACAAGAAGAACAAATTTTTACCTCTGAAGGCTTAACACTTAATCCTTCCCTGCTTGAATATAAAAGCCCTGGAGCAATTGAGTCTCCAGAAATTGAAACAATTATTGTAGAAAGTATTGATCCTGAAGGGCCTTTTGGGGCCAAAGAAGCTGGCGAAGGTTCGTTAGCAGGTGTAATTCCTGCAATTGCTAATGCTGTTTATGATGCTGTAGGTGTTTGGATTACTTCGCTACCAATTACACCAGAAAAAATCTTAAAAGAGTTAAATAAAAAGAAGACAGGAAAAAATCTATGATCACGATGCCACAATTTACAGTGCTGCAACCAGAAACTATTCCCCAAACAATAGATTTACTTGCTAAACATAGTGATTTACAGGTTTTAGCTGGTGGCAGTGACCTTGTAATAAATTTACGTAATCGACTTTTTGCACCAGAATATGTGCTTGATATTAAAGCAATTAAAGATTTACATGGAGTTAAGCAAACTTCCGAAGGTTTAACTATTGGAGCATTAACTACATTATCAGAAGTTGCTAAAAATACTGAAATTAAAGCTAAATATCCGGTTTTAGCTAGTGCAGCTAGTGTGGTGGCTGGGCCAAATATTCGTAATATGGCGACTCTTGGCGGCAACATTTGTTTAGACACACGTTGTCATTGGTACAATCAATCATATTTTTGGCGAAAATCCTGTAATTTTTGCTTAAAAAAAGATGGAGATATTTGCCATGTAGCTCCAGGCGGTAAATATTGTTGGGCAGCTTATTCTGGCGACACTGCACCAGCCTTATTAAGCTTGGATGCTAGCTTAAAAATTGTGGGCCAAATGGAGAACGAACCGTTGCACTAAAAGATTTCTTTATCCTGGATGGGATAGAAAAATATCATTTAGCTAGTAACGAAGTCATAACAGAAATTTTACTCCCAACAGAAAAA